>CAILBQ010000797.1 GCA_903832475.1 uncultured Acidobacteriota bacterium
ATTCCCTACCGGGTCAATGTGGGCAAGAAGACGGTCGATGGCAAGGTCGAGTTGGTGACGAGAGCGGTTCCAGGAAACGAAGAAGTGGCGATCGGTGAGCTGGTTGGGCGATTGAAGAGTCTGATAGCTGGGTGAGCGGGTTCGTTCTTCCCACCGTTGCCGCAAAGGCGCGTCAAGGATGGGGCACCCAGTGAGAGGGCGGAATCGCCATCCCACATCTACCGGCAAAGTGCGCCGCTAGATATGGGGCACCCGGTCGGTAGATATGGGGCACACACTTTTGTGGGCACCCACTTTGTTGGTTGATGGACAGTTCGTGTCGTGATGGATGAGGCACCCGAGTTTGAGTCGGGTGGAGGCAGAAGCAGATGGCATTGAAACTCCGGCTACCCAACACGGAACGCGAAGCGGGCACCCGGCGCGGGTTGGGCAGCGCCATCCTCAGGATCGCGCTGGCGATTGTGGGTATTGTCACGATCGTGGTGTGCGTGGTGGGCGGCTATTACTACTACCGCTACCAGAGCATCGTGGATGCGCGATTGCAGCAGCCGCTATTTGCGACGACGGCCAAGATTTTCGCGGCGCCGCGCGAGGTAAGGCCGGGGCAAAAGCTGCCCCTCGCCGCGATTGCAAACGAATTGCGGCAGGCGGGGTATACCACCGATGGCGCCTCGAAGGCTTCGCCGCTGGGCACGTTTGCCGAGAACGGCGACAGCATCACCGTGCATCCCGGGCCGCAGAGCTACCACTCGCAGGATGGCGCGACGATTCGCGTCGAAGACGGCGTGGTGCGGTCGATGACCGACGATCATGGGCAGACGCTGAGCAGCTATGAGTTGGAGCCGCTGCTGGTGACGGGCCTGAGCGAGGACGCCAACCGGACCAAGCGGCGATTGATCACATACGACGAGATTCCGCCGAACCTGGTGCAGGCTGTGCTGGCGATTGAGGACCGGCGGTTTTTCGAACACAATGGCGTGAACTTGTGGCGGCTGTTTGTGGCGGCTTCGCGCGACCTGCGCAGCGGACAGAAGCAGCAGGGCGGGTCGACGTTGACCATGCAGCTGGCGCGTGGCTTCTTTCTCTCGCCGGAAAAGCGGCTGAAGAGAAAGCTGATCGAGATTGTCATCACGTTCCAGCTCGAGCATCGATTCAGCAAAAAACAGATCTTCGAGATGTACGCCAACCAGATCAACCTGGGGCAGCGAGGCAGTTTTTCGATCAATGGATTTGGCGAGGCGGCGCAGTCATACTTCGGCAAGGATGTGCGGCAGCTGAACCTAGCGCAGTGTGCGCTGTTGGCGGGGATGATTCAGCGACCGAACTACTTCTCGCCCTTCCGGCATGGGGATCGCGCGCTGGAGCGGCGCAACCTGGTGTTGGATTCGATGGTGGAAACGGGCGCGATCACCAAGGAAGAGGCGGAGAAGGCGAAGGCTGAAGGGCTGCATCTATCGGCGCAGAGCGTGGATGCCAGCGATGCTCCGTACTTCGTGGACCTGGTGCGCGAGCAGTTGATTCAGAAGCTGGGCGAACGGGATTTCAACCGCGAAGGACTGCACATCTATACATCGCTCGATCCTGATTTGCAGCGAGTGGCGACCTCGGCGGTTGAAAGCACGATGCATGTGGTGGACGAACAGGTGGAGAAACTGCATGCCAAGAAGAATCCCGGCGAGCCGATCACTTACCCGCAGGTGGCGCTGGTGGCGCTCAATCCGCACACCGGGCAGGTGCTGGCGCTGGTGGGCGGGCGCAGCTATGGTTTGAGCCAGTTGAACCATGCTGTGGCCAAGCGGCCTACCGGCTCCATTTTCAAGCCGTTTGTGTATGCTGCGGCGCTCAATACGGACCTGTCAGGGACGAAGCTGCCCGGGCATGATGAGCTGTTTTCGCAGATTACCGAGTTGAGCGATGAGCAAACCACCTATGAAGTGGGCAACCAGGAATACACGCCGCGCAACATGCATGGGTATCACGATGAAGTGACGGCGCGGTATGCGCTGCAGTTCTCGCTGAACAATGCGACGATCGGTCTGGCTTCGCTGGTGGGCTTTGACCAGGTGGCTGCGCTGGCCAGGCAGGCGGGCGTGAAGAGCGCGCGCGGCACGCCGTCCGTGGCGATTGGGAGCTATGACTCGACGCCGCTGGACATGGCGGGAGCGTACACCATCTTTGCCAATGGCGGGCTGCATATCGATCCCTGGATGCTGGACAGCGTGCGTAGTTCGTCGGGCGACATGATCACGGATTACACGCCGGCGACGAGGCAGGTGATCGATGCACGGGTGGCATATGTGACCACCGACATGATGAAGAACGTCATCAACGCGGGCACGGGGTACGAAGCGCGGCGGCGCGGATTCACTTCCATTGCCGCGGGCAAGACGGGGTCGAGTCACGATGCGTGGTTTGCCGGATACACCAGCAACCTGCTGTGCGTGGTTTGGATCGGCAATGACGATTATACCAACGTGGTGCTGCAGGGTTCGCAACTGGCGGGTCCGGTCTGGGCGGAGTTCATGAAGCGGGCGGTGCTGCTGCCGCAGTACTCCGATGTGCATGATTTCAACATGCCTGAGGGAGTGACGATGGCTTCGATCGACAAGACGACCAATTTGCCAATCGATGAGACGTGCACGGGCAATTCGTATGCTGCTGCGTTTTTGGACGGGACGGTGCCGGAGGCGACTTGCGGGCATGGCGGGCCGGATAAGAGGAATTTTCTGCAGAAGCTGTTTGGGCTAGGGGATAAGAAGCCTTAAGCAGAGACAGGGTACAGAGAGCAGAGAACAGGTTGATACGCTACGTTTCAGAATGGCCTCAGTTTGCCGCCAGCGTGAAAAGCTGGTTGAAATTTCTAAAACATTCGAGGGATTTAGAAAACAACTGTCAGTTTCCGGTACTCTGCTTAAGCTGGTGACGCGATTGAATTCACCGGAAGATTTCTGAGGAGAACGACATGATTACTTTGAACGATGCCAAGCGGATCATTGAAGCCGCGGAGAAGAAGGCCGCCGAGATTGGGCAGCCCATGAACATTGCCGTTGCCGATGCGGGCGGCAACCTGGTAGCCCATGTGCGCATGGATGGCGCGTGGCTCGGTTCGATCGATATTTCGATCAAGAAGGCGTACACGTCGCGGGCGTTTGATATTGCGACCAAGGACCTGGCGACGCATTCGCAAAGTGGCGGGCAGTTTTTTGGGATTCATGCTTCGAACGATGGCAAGATCATGATCTTTGCCGGCGGGATTCCGCTGAAGCAGGATGGCAAGGTGGTTGGGGCGATTGGCGTCAGCGGCGGGTCTGGGGATCAGGATCATGCTGTGGCTGAGGCGGGGGCGGCGGCGCTGTAGCACCTGCCGTGCGGACGAGGCTGGTTCGCCGCAGTAGCGCATTCTTCGCGTTGCTCAGCATGACAATGGAAAGAAACTAGGCGGTGTGCTGGGTCTTCGGCTAGCCGCCTTTTCTACGCTAGGGATTGGGTAGTGGCTGGCAGTGGGGGCACCAGTAGGTGCTGCGGGCTTGCGGGCCTTGCAGGCAGCGTTCGATGGGGGTGTTGCAGCGGCGGCAGGGTTGGCCTTTGCGGCCGTATACCCATTTGCTGGCTTCCGGGTCGGCGCTGCGCGTGGTGCGGCGTTTTTTGCCTTGATAGGTGATGATGCCGTCGCCGGAGTCTTCGAGGACGTTGGCAGCCATGAGGCGCTGGGTGGTGGCGACGATGTCTTCGGCCTGGCGCGGGGTCAGGGTGCTGACCTTGCGGAAGGGGCTCAGGCCGAGCAGGAAACAGATTTCCGACTTGTAGACATTCCCGACGCCGGCCAGCACTTTCTGGCGGAGGAGGACGTGGCCCAGCTCTTCGTCCGCATAGGACATGAGGCGGCCGATGGCGTCGTCGGGGTTGAAGGATTCGCGGAGGACGTCGCTCGAGGCGGGTGGGATGGCGCGGTCGCGAAGGAGCGTGGCCGCGGTGTGCATTTTGGCGACGGGGACACGGACGGCGAGGGCAACGAAGTCGGCGGTTTCGAGCTGGATGCGGACGTCGCTCCGAGGGATGAACCAGCGTTCGCCGGGACGGTAGATGTGCCAGCTGCCGCTCATGAGCATGTGGGTGACGAGTATGGGGGCGGGCTTCGTCGGAGCTGACTTCCCTTCCTCGCTCTTAGGACCGGAGAAGTGGATCAGGAGCCATTTGCCGCGGGCTTCGACCTTGGTGACGGTCTGGCCGGCGATGGGGTTTTCGTCGTTGGCGCGGGCGATCAGGGCGTAGGCGGATTCGAAGCGGGTGACAGTCTTGCCGGTGAGGGCGCGGCCGAGGGCGCGGGCACTTCGATAGATTGTGTCGCCTTCGGGCACGTTTTCCTCGTGGATTGGATCTGGATTTCGGGTTCCCCCCACATCTCCCGGCAAGAAGCGCCGTGAGATATGGGGCACCCGTTTGGCTCACACTCCAGGTGCGGCTCTTGATTGGATGCGGTGCCGTCGTATCCCACCCATCGCACAATGCGCGATGGGTGGGGACACCAAGTGATGAGGTTAATCCGGGCGGGTGAGGGCTGGGCGGTTTTTCGCGGCTTCTTTGGGGGAGAGGCGTGGAGGGTCCGCTGGTTGCGGCGTGGAGTAGCCGATGCGCGGGGGCTGGGCGGTGGGGCGGCGGAGGTGCATACCGAGGGGCCCTGCGTGGAAGCCGGCGTGTTGCAGGGCTGTCGCGATGGGATGGTGGGCGACGGGGATACCGTTGACCGTGCTGATGAGGTAGCCGCTGGTGTGCGAGGTCTGGTCGTGCTGAAGGCGGCCGTGGCCGAGTTCGGCGAGGAAGTTGGCCAGGCCATCAGCGATTTGGGAGCGTTCCGGCTCGTCGGTGGGCAAGAACACCAGCAGATTGGGATTGCCGCGGCGTAGCCAGGCGACGAGCTGGCCGGCGGCGAGCACGACTTGGGCGTAGGCAGCGCGGGTGAGGACTTTTGGGGCAGATTCGGTGTCTTCGGATTCAGCAGGCAGGTCGGGCCATTTGAGGACAGAGCCGTAGGGGTTGGCGGGGTCGGTGGCGGCGAGGAGGACGAATTCTGGTTTGGCGCCTTCGACAATCTGTGTGTTTCGCAAAGAGCGGAGGAGGTCGACGGCGGCAGGGAGGGCGAATTGGGTGGCTCCGAGGCCGGTGACGAAGTAGCCGCGGCGGATGCGGCCGCTTTCTTCGAGAGCCTTGAGGACGGGGTAAATGGCGGAGAAGCCGCCGGGGATGTTTTCGGCGGCGGCGGCTTCGCGGAGGAGGACGCCATAGCGGTTGAGGAGCTGAAGGGCGAGGGCGTGGGTGGCTTCGGTGGATGTGGGGAGCGTTGTTTCGGGGGCTGAAGCCCTTTTCTCCTGGTCGGTCGTATCCAGGGGGCTGAAGCCCCCTGCTCCCTCCGCAAGAGCCATACCGGCGGGGCTGACAACTTCCGAGGGGCTCAAGACGCCGGAAGGTTTCGCGTACCTTGTCTTGGTGGAGACCGGCGGAATGGGCAAAGGGATTCGTTTGGGTGCCATCGAAACGTTGCGGGAATCGATGAGCGACCAGCGACCTTGGGCGGTGGCGGGGACGGTGCGGCGAGAACGGAAGGCGGCGGCTTGCTGGCGGCTGCCGTGCTGCTTTCGGGTGTCGCGATTGCCGCGGGAAGACTCGGCGCGAGTGACGTAGGCGCGCAAGGGATGGATGGAGTCGTTGGTGACGAGGCCGCGCCAAACCAGCGACCAGAGGGCGTCGAGGGTTTCACCGGGATAACCGCCGCCGAGGGACTCGTGGAGCTGAGTGAAGAAACTTGCGCCGGTGCGCTGCAAGGCGGCGAGGAGCTGCTCTTCCTTCTCAGACATCGGATTGGGGTTGGGACGTGGGACGGCGAGCAGGGAAAGCTTGTCGGCGAGATAGAGAGCGACTCGGCCATCGCGTTCGCCGAGAGGCTCGACGCCGGCCCAGGCGACTTCGCCGGCGGCGACGAGGGTGTCGAGGTCGCCGGGCTGGTAGTTGGCGATGCGGGCGGGAAGGATGGTCGATTCGAGTAGCGAGGCCGCGATGGGCGCACCCTGGAGGTTTTCGATGACGTCGAGCAGAGCGTCCATGCCGCGGCGCGGGGTGAGCAGGCCCTGCCAGTGGGTGAGGAAGCGGGCCAGGGTGTGCTGCTCGACGGGCTCGACTTCCTTGCGCAGGCGGGCAAGCGATTTGCGGCGAATGATGCGAAGGATTTCCTGGTCGCACCATTCGCGATGAAGACCGCCGGGGCGGAAGCCGCCCTCGACGATGCGGTTTTCGGTGCAGAGGAAGTTGAGGGTGTGCTCGGCTTGCGCGGCGTCAAGGGCGAAGCGATTCGCAACCTCGTCGAGGGTGAAGGGGCCGTGGGTGCGGGCGAAGCGGCGGACGAGCTCGACGACCGGCTGGGCGACGGGTTCGAGCAGCGCGGTGGGGATGCCAGGAGGGAGCGGGATGCCGAGGCCATCGCGGTAGCGGGCAGCGTCTTCGATGGCGATGAGACGCTTTTCGCCGGCGATGCGGAGTTCGAGGATGCGGCGGGTGCGAAGGAGGCGGTCAAGCCCATCGAGGACATCAGGGCTTGTTACGCGAAGGGCGAGTTCGGCGCGGCTGAGATCGCCGAGGCGGAGGAGCAAGTCGTGGAGGCGGTCGACGGAGCGGGCGCGGAAGGGGTCGGCGAGGCACTGCTGCTGCTCTTCGATTTCAAGGATGGCATCGGGATCGAGGAGTTCGCGGAGATCGGCATCGCCGAGCAGCTCACGGAGCTGAGCCTGATCGATGGTAAGGGCCTGGGCGCGGCGTTCGGCGAGTGGGGCGTCGCCGTCATAGAGGAAATTTGAAACGTAGCTGAAGAGAAGCGAGGCGGAGAAGGGCGACGGAGTGCGGGTATCGACGACGTGGACGCGCAGCTGGCGCTGTTCGATGCTACGCAGGGTTTCGATGAGCGCGGGCATGTCGAAGACGTCGCGGAGGCATTCGCGATATGCCTCGAGGAGCATGGGGAAGGCGGGGTAGCGCGACGCCACGCCGAGCAGGTCGTAGGCGCGCTTGCGCTGCTGCCAGAGCGGCGCTCTTCCATCCGCGCGGCGGCGGGGGAGGAGCAGGGCGCGCCCGGCAGCTTCGCGGAATCTTCCCGCAAAAAGCGCGGTGGCGCCGAGTTGGCGGAGGACGAGGTCCATGACTTCCCCGGACTCGACCATGAACCAGTCGGAGCTGGGTGCTTCGTCGGAATCGGGAAAGCGCAGGACGAAGCCATCATCGCCCCAGAGCGCTTCAACATCGGGACCACCCGCGGCGCGGATGCGGGCGTTGACGGCCATGGCCCATGGGGTATGAATGCGCGAGCCGAAGGGGGTGAGGACGCAGACGCGCCAGTCGCCGAGCTCGTCGCGGCTGCGTTCGATGACGATGGTGCGATCGTCGGGAATGACGCCCGTCGCTTCGCGCTGGTCGGCGAGGAAGCGCATGAGATTTTCAGCGGCGCCGGGGTCGAGGTCGTGGGCGGAGACGAGGCGAGTGAGGGCGGCGGGAACGGGCATGGCCGCCAACTCGCGCACCATCGCCCCGATGCGGCGGCCGAATTCGAGCGGACGGCCAGGACCATCGCCTTTCCAGAAGGGCATCTTGCCGGGTTCGCCGGGGGCAGGCGAGACGAGGACGCGGTCATGGGTGATTTCGTCGATGCGCCAGGTGGTCGCGCCGAGGATGAAGGTTTCCCCGGGTCGCGATTCGAAGACCATCTCTTCGTCGAGTTCGCCGACGCGGATGCTCTTGCCGCTCGAGTGGGAGAGAAAGACGCCGTAGAGGCCGCGGTCGGGGATGGTGCCCGCGTTGAGGATGGCGAGGCGCGTCGCTCCCTGGCGGGCGGTGACCACGTTGCGGATGCGGTCCCACGTGAGGCGGGGGCGGAGCTCGGCGAATTCATCGGAAGGGTAGCGACCGGCAAGCAGGTCGAGGACGCTTTCGAAAGAACCGCGGGAGAGGCCCCCGAAGGGCGCGGCGCTGCGGACCAGGTCGTAGAGCTCGTCGACGCCGAATTCGGGGCCTTCTTCGTCAATGGTGGAGTTGAGGGCTTCGTCTTCGAAGGCCTGTTCGAACTCGCCGTAGCGGGGGCTGTTGGCGTTTGTGCGGGCTTTCGCCCGGACGACCGACTTCTTGGATTTCTTTTCCGGCGGCGGCAGGTTGGGCGGACGGGCCA
>CAILBQ010000798.1 GCA_903832475.1 uncultured Acidobacteriota bacterium
CGAAATTGAAGGTTCGCCAAAGAAGGGTGATGGATGGCCAGAAACCAGGTCCGAAAACGCTCCCGACCATCGCAATGGTCAAAGGGGCAAGCACCAGTCCGAATGCCAGCAGGGGCAGTCCAAGGCGCAGAAAGCGATCGATAACGAACCTGGTGGCGAGTTTTCGATCGTAGGATGCGGGTGTGAAATAACCTGCCAGGAGAAAAAACAGTCCCATCAAGAAGGCCTGATTGGTGAGACAGTACAAGGTTCCCACGACGCTGAAAAGAGAACGGGACGGCCCAATTTCGCGGTAAAACCAGTTGCCGTCGGAACCATAGGTCATCCAGATGTGCGCAGACAGGACGATAAAAGTCATGGCCGTACGTAGACGGTCTATATAGTAACTTCGCTGCGACATGAAGTGATTGTATGCAATGCCGGTGGCTGCCGGCATTGCACATGAGTGCTATGAGCTAGTAATGCACGATAGCTGCAAACGAATCCGGTTTGAGGCTGGCTCCGCCGACCAGGGCGCCATCGATTTCTTCCTCGCCGAGCAGGGCAGTCGCGTTTTCAGGCTTGACGCTGCCGCCGTACAAAATTCGAGTTGCCTTGGCTACATGGGAGCCGAGGATGTTGGCCAGCTCCGCGCGGATGATCATATGTGCTTCGACAGCCATTTCGGGAGTCGCGGTCTTGCCCGTGCCGATGGCCCAGACCGGCTCGTAGGCGATGACCAGCGTATGAGCGGCTGCTGCGGAAATGCCGGCAAGCGCGCCCTTTAGCTGGGTCAGCAAAACCTGCGCGGTATGACCGGCTTCTCTCTCATGGAGTAGTTCGCCGATGCACACGACGGGAACGATGCCGTGCTTCAACGCGGTGTGGAGCTTCTTGTTGACGATCTCATCTGTCTCATTAAAGTACTGTCGGCGCTCGGAGTGCCCGATCAGAGTATGGGTCGCGCCGACGGCCTTGAGCATGGCTGCCGAGGTCTCGCCCGTATAAGCGCCATCTTCAGCGAAATGCATGTTCTGCAGTCCGGCAATGACGCCCGACCCCTCTACGGCCTTCACGACTGTTGCGAGTGAGGTCACGGAAGGGAACAGAGCGATCTCATCGCGCGTGTGACCTGCGATGAGGGGCAGAAAGGCGTCGACAAAAGCCAGAGCTTCAGCCGGCGTTTTGTACATTTTCCAATTGGCGGCGATCAGTGCTTTACGAGACATGAGTGTGGGTTTCCTTGGACTTGATTCTATTCGATGACACCGTGCCCCGGGGTGACACGGAGCACATCCTTGAGCGCGGTTGAATCGCTATGCTGAAGTCGCAGTTGTGGTCTTACGGGGAGCAATCGAGATGCAGCAGTTGATCGAAGCAGAAGAACTCAAGGAACATTGTCTGGATTTGCTGGAGCAGGTTGCCGAACAACAAGAGACGCTGGTGATCACTAGGGACGGTCATGCCGTTGCCAAGCTGGTCAGCGTCTCGTGGACGGAAGAGTCAGACGACCGATCGGGCAGAGTTTCGGTTGACGACATCGTGGTGCCGATGGAAGTTGCCTGGGAGTCGTAGCTCTCGGCCTTAGGAATGACGCTCAGGACGCCTGGTCCTCTTCAGGGAAGAAGTCGAAGGCGCCTGGGCCGGCCTGCCGGTCATCCCGGATGACCTGAGGTACTGGCTCTGTATGCATGTGAAGAAACTTGTCCAGTTGCTTGAACGTGAACTCTCCCAGGTGGTGAAAGCTGCGGAAAGCCGTCATGACTTCAACGAACCTGGCATAGCTGCACAAATCGTTATGCTGAAACGTGGCAAAATGATTTTTCTGCTGAAGACTCCATAGATACGAATCGATACGCGAGTCGTAAATAGGATAAAACTGCGGCTGCTGGCAGTTGGCGTACTTGGTCGCGAAAGAATAGAAATTGTGACTCTTGGACTGAATTTTTAGCCGGCCGAGAAGATTGATCGCTTCCGGATCGCCGTTGTTCAGCGCCTTGTCAATTTGTGCGTGATGCTCGTGAATATGACGGGCGACTTCTTCATGGGCAAAGATGCATGTGCCATACAGCGAATTGACAGTCACTACCTTCAGCAGAACGTGATTAAGATCGTGGTTGCTTGGGAAGAGGCGGAAAAGTTCCTGTACGGCCGACTCGGCGAGTTGATGCTGCTGGTCAAATCGTTCGCACGCGGATTGGACGCTTTCCGGAGTGGGCTGCTGCAATGCTTCGCTCATGAGATCCTCGGTCGCTTCGTGACAGATGGCTTTCAGTTCTGCGGCTGGGGCAATTTTACAGCGCGCCTGCCGATTTGACTGTGACCTGGAAACAAATCAGCCTCTTTCGCGCTGCGATGAACCGTGGCGAAAGAGGCTGGTGTTCTTGATAGGCAAGAGATGAGAAGCTGGACAGTTACTTGGCGGTTAGTGCTTCGACGCCGGGGAGTTTCTTGCCTTCGAGGAACTCAAGGCTGGCTCCGCCGCCGGTAGAGATGTGGGTGATTTTGTCAGCCACGCCGGCCTGGTTGATGGCGCTTACCGAGTCGCCGCCGCCGATGATGGAGATGGCTTCGGTGTTGGCAGCAACTGCGTGCGCGATTGCATTGGTGCCAACTGCGAAGGCAGGGAATTCGAAAACACCTGCGGGGCCATTCCAGAGGATCGTGCGGGCCTTCGATACGACGTCTGTGATAAGAGCGACGGTCTTCGGTCCAATGTCCAGACCCTGCCAGTCTCCGGGGAAGTTCTTAGACGACTCCCATGGCTGAGTCTTCGCGTCGGGAGCGAAGCTGTCGGCGAGGATGTTATCGACCGGCAGCAGGAGCTCAACCCCCCTGGCTTTCGCTTTCTCGATAGCTTCTTTGGCGATGTCGATCTTGTCTTCTTCGACCAGCGACTTGCCTGTGGTGACGCCAAGGGCGCGCTGAAAGGTGTAGGCCATGCCGCCCACGATGACTAGCGTGTCGACTTTGTCGAGCAGGTTGTCGATGACGTCGATCTTGCCTGAGATCTTGCTGCCGCCGATGATGGCAACGAAGGGCTTTTCAGGAGATTCGAGTGCCTTGCCGAGGTAGGTAAGCTCTTTCTCCATCAAGAGGCCAGCCGCAGCCGGCTTGAGGAAGTGGGTGATGCCTTCGGTGGATGCATGGGCGCGATGCGCAGAGCCGAATGCATCATTGACGTAGATTTCGGCAAGCGACGCGAGCTTCTTGCTGAATCCAGGATCGTTGGCTTCTTCTTCCGGGTGGTAGCGAAGGTTTTCCAGAAGCAGAACCTGACCGGATTCGAGCTGACGCGACAACTCGCTGGCGATATCGCCAATGCAGTCCGGAGAGAAAGCCACGTTGATGGAGTCGCCGATTTCCGCATCCAGCAATTCGCGCAGGCGGTCGACAACAGGGCGTAGCGAATACTTTGGATTGGGCTTGCCCTTGGGACGGCCAAGGTGCGAGGCAAGGATAACTTTGGCATGGTGGCGGATAGCGTAGACGATTGTCGGCAGCGTAGCGCGAATGCGGGTGTCATCGGTGATCGCGGTGCCGTCTTCGGTCAGTGGCACGTTGAAATCGACGCGGATGAAGAGATGTTTGTTGTTCAGTTCGAGATCGCGAATGGAAAGCTTGGGCATGAATCACTGGCCTTCTGCGCTGCTGGTTTTCGAGTTAGGAAGGACGGCATCGAACTCGATTTCCACGCGCCATTGTGGGTTGAGAAGCTGAGCCACGACCACCATGGTGGCGGCGGGCCGGATATCGCGAAAGACGTCGCCGTGAACCTGGCCGACGGCTTCCCAGTCACTGGCGTGGGTGAGGAACATGCGGGTGCGGACGACATCCTGAAAAGAGGCTCCGGCACGCGTCAGCACCTCACCGGCGATGGTAAGTATCTGCCGCGTCTGGGTTGCTACATCAGCATCATCCGCACCCACAGGGCCGGTGCCGGCTACGAAAATCTGATTGCCAACGCGAACAGCGCGCGAGAAGCCGATGATGGGTTCGTAGGGGGATGAGCCAGGGAGGTTTTGGCGCGTCATGCTGGTTGTTCCTTTCAAGAAGAGGCGAAGGAACTTTCGTCAACTTGACCTCGCAGGGCAGTTTGCTTGCGATCAACATCGCACCGGCGAGTGGTACGAGGCAACAAGGTGCAGCAGGTCTCTTCAAACCCGCCGCACCTCGTAGAGTTACAGGCCCTTCTTGACCAGGAAGCCGATAAGGTCAACCACGCGGCTAGAGTAGCCCCACTCGTTGTCGTACCAGCTGAGTACCTTCACCGAGTTGCCAACCACCTTGGTCAGCTTGGAGTCGACGATGGAGGAGAGCGCGTTGCCTTTGAAGTCAGAGCTGACAAGCTCATGTTCTTCGTAGCCGAGGATGCCTTTCAACTCGCCTTCCGAAGCCTTCTTGAAAGCTGCATTCAAAGTCGCGGCGTCGGTTGGCTTCTCTGCGATGTAGGTCAAGTCGACGATCGAGACGTTCGGCGTAGGGACGCGAATCGCGAAGCCGTCCAGCTTGCCGGATGTCTCAGGGATAACCAGCTTGAGCGCCTTGGCCGCGCCGGTCGAGCTCGGAATCATGTTAATGGCAGCGGCACGGGCGCGGCGCAGGTCCTTGTGCGGGAAGTCGAGGATGACCTGGTCGTTGGTGTAGCTGTGGATGGTCGTCATGATGCCCGAGACGAGGCCGGTTGTTTCGAGAATGACCTTGACCACGGGGGCCAGGCAGTTGGTGGTGCAGCTGGCATTGGAGATGATGTTGTGCTTGGCGGGATCGTACTTGTCGTCGTTGACGCCGAGGACCAGAGTGACATCTTCGTTGGTCGCCGGGGCCGAGATGATGACCTTCTTTACAGTCGTTCCCAGGTGCGCCTTGGCCTTGGTGGCATCGGTGAAGTGGCCGGTCGATTCAATCACGATTTCCGCACCCGTCGAGGCCCAGTCCAGCTTGGCGGGGTCGCGCTCTGCAAAGACCTTGATCTTCTTGCCGTCGACTGAGATGAAGTCCTCGCCGGCAACGACATCATTGTCGATGTTGCCGAGAATGGAGTCATATTTCAGCAGGTGAGCGAGGATGGCCGGGCTGGTCAGATCGTTGACGGCGACGAAGTCGATGTCAGGGTTGCCCAGAGCTGCGCGAAAGACGTTGCGGCCGATGCGGCCAAAGCCGTTGATGCCAACTTTTACTGCCATGATTGCTTTCTCCTTGGATATGGGTCAGCTGTGTTGCGTTCTTCTACGGTTCGAAACGGTATGGGTCACGCCGTCCACCATGAAACCTTGCTAAACAAGGCAGAGTGCGGATTTGTCATGTTTCCTGTCTGGTCCGGAGTCGGCTCAAGCTTGGGCTTCCACCAAACTCATCAGACTACCACTCTTGTCAACCAGATCAAAATGAAAACTCCCTGCTTCTGCGGGTTTTTCGTTCCATTTCGTCGCTTGTTCCCTTGTAAGGCTCTGCGATCGAAAATGGATGAAAACCGAATGCACGGTTTGCTGTGCACTGTATGAGTATGATAACGATGAGTGTAGTTCCATGAATGTGAGCTAAGGCACATAGAAAACGTATGAGACGACGTTCCAAGCGAGAACCGAATATTTCAGAATCGACGGGCAAGATAGGTCATGAACTTCCCGCCAATCAGCCGCGTCCCCTGGTTCCCAATTATCCATCGGATTATCCGACTGCAGATCAGCCGGCCAGAGTGACGCCGCGCGCGCCCGCCGATGGCGCGACAGCTTCTGGAGGAATTCGGCAACAACGCCCGGAGACGTCAGATCGTGCCAGTGGTCGGGGTCCGTCGCATCGGTCTGTTCCCGCCTCGCCTGGATACGCCGACGAAGATCAAGGAACAGGCAGGCTGGAGCTGGAAACTCAACCAGACATGCCTTCGCTGCCGCCGCAGGAAAATCTGGCAGCGGGCAGGACGGCGCACGATCCGAAAGGTTTTGTGGTGCTTACCATCGGTCTTCCCGGTTCGGGTAAAACCACGTGGTTCAAGCGCCGCGGAGTGACGCCGCTGTCAAGCGACATGCTGCGCACTATCTTGTTCGATGACATTACCGAGCAGCGCTACCAGGGGCTGGTGTTCTCGACGCTGAGATCGCTCTTGCGCGCCCGACTGATTGCCCGCATGCCTTGGAATTATGTCGACGCCACCAACCTTTCTCCGCATGAAAGGCGGC
>CAILBQ010000799.1 GCA_903832475.1 uncultured Acidobacteriota bacterium
CCGCATCCGCGAGTTGAGCCACCCGCAAACCGCGCGCAACGGCCAGCGCGCCAACCGCAGTCATGGCCTGGGTGCCGTTGAGCAAAGCAAGGCCTTCCTTGGCGGCGAGTTGGATGGGATGGAGAGATGCAGCTTTCAAAGCCTCGGCGCCTGAAGTTCTCCTGCCCTGAAAGACGGCTTCGCCTTCGCCGATGACGACCAGCGCGAGGTGGGCGAGTGGAGCCAAATCTCCGCTTGCTCCTACAGAGCCACGGGCGGGGATGATGGGATGTACGCCAGCGTTGAGCATGGCAATCAGCAATTGAAGCAACTCAGGGCGCACGCCGGAGTGGCCCTTGGCCAGAACGTTCGCGCGAAGCAAAAGCATGGCGCGAGTTTCAGATTCTGACAGCGCCTCCCCAAGCCCGCAGGCGTGGCTTCGAACCAGGTTGGCCTGAAGTTGTGCCAGCCTGTCGGCGGGAATTCGCACCTCGGCAAGTTTGCCGAAACCAGTGTTGACTCCGTAAACGGTCTGTTGGGTCACGAGGATTTCTTCAATCACGTGGCGGCTTCGAGCAACGCGAATCAGGGCTTCTTCGCTCACGTTGACGCGACGGGCGGAGCCTGCGACAGAGTGGATTTCAGATAGCGTCAGTTGGCGGCCTTCCAGTAGCAAGGGACCACCGGGGTGTTCGAGTTTCATACTTGGGATAGTAGGCCGATGCTTTAGCCCGGTACAGAGGAGTTCTCCCGTCAGCATTGGCTTTCAGGACGGAATCCCCTATGCTTGATAGCTATGACCATGGATTCAACGGCCCTGATGGATATATTTGGACGAAACCTCCTGAAGGAGTTGCAAGACAATTCTCGCCTTTCGATTGCGGAACTGGCCCGGCGGGTGGGACTCTCGCCTACAGCTACTGCCGAACGCATGAAGCAGATGGAGGAGCTTGGGATCATCCGCGATTACACGGTTGAGATCGACCGCGAAGCTTTGGGGCTCGAGGTGCTGGCGTTTGTGCGCATGACCTGCGACGGGCAGCACTACTTTCGATTGATCGAATTCGTACAGACACTGGAAGAGGTGAGAGAGTGCCATCACCTGACTGGCGGCGATGCGTTTCTGCTCAAAGTAACGACGACCTCGATGGGCGGCCTCGAAGCCTTGATCGAAGCGCTTCTGCCATACGGCAATCCGGTGACCAGCGTGGTTCTTTCGACCCCGATTGAGCGGCGGAAGTATGCAGTGACGGGTAAGCTGACAAGCGTGGGAAAGAAGAGGCCAGGGCGGAGATAGCCGACATCGGGAGCGGCCAATGAATTTCAATGCTGTGTACGCCATACAAGCGGAACAGACCTTTCGATCGCCAAAGCCGGAAGAGCGCAGGATCCGCCGGATTTCGCTTTCTCGGAGGGAATCAACGGACACGGCGTGTTTTCGCCCCGGCGAATGCCCGGTAATGAGAGGGTAGCAACGGTGCGATGGGATTTCCGCGCAAGATCCTATCCACGCTTTCCAGCTTGATCGGACAGGAGCCTGCGTCGAAACCCAACCGGAAGGGAATCATGGCCTTCGTGCTCACGATTCGAACCTCCCGCGTTCGAAGAAAACACTGATCATCGTGGTGCCAGTTCGAATGCTGGTAGCCCCAAAATTTGGTCGACATCTTAGGGGAAAGTCGCGGAAGGACTGGTACGAATTGGGCGAGGCGCGGCCGGTTGGCATAGTTGGATCAATTTCTTGGAGTTTAGAGCATGAATATGCCACTATCAGAAAACACTTGAGTTCTCCGGCAATCGCCGACGGTGAATTTTGCGGATGTTTGATTGCGGGAGACAGAAATGTCGAGTAGGGCGGTAACACTGGGACGAGTCCTTCCGCCAGCCGTGGTTTTTTTGATTGCGGACGGAGCCTTCAGCTTCCTTCCTTCCCTGCGCTCAGAACCTTCAAGTTACTTCTTTGGATTGGCGGCGCCGCTGCTGGCCCTTGCAGTCTGCGGGTGGAAAGCCTGGACCACGCGAAACCCCACCCGTAATCTGTGGTGGCTGTACACAGCGGGATTGGCAATCTGGAACGTGGGCATGATGCTCTCCGCCCGGGAAGATTTGCTGCAGCACTTCCCTTTTGAGATCGCATCGCTAGCCGATTTCAACTATTTCTTTTACGGCATTCCCATACTTTTTGCGCTCTCGACGCCTGCCGAAGGAAAGCGTTCTTCGCTGTTTACCTGGTTGGACGGAGTGCAGGCTCTTTTTGCCGGCTACCTCACCTATATCGCGATTTTCGATCGTCTGCCTTTTACTACCAGTTCGGGCGCACCGATTTCGATCGGCTTGCTGGTACTGACGTACAACTTGGAAAATGTGGCGTTGGCCATTGGTAGCATCCTTCGACTATTGGCCACGAAAAAGGGCGGCGAAGAGCGGCATTTTTTTGCCACGCTTTGTGCCTTTCTCGTCAGCTACGGAATCGGCGTTGGCATTTACAACAAGATGGCGTTGGATGCAGCAGATCACATGGCTCCGAATGTCCTTACGGATGCACCGTTCGTCCTGCTGGCCTACCTCATTCTCACTCTGCCACCAGACGGGAAGAAAAGCCAATCCCTGACTCCGGCGAAGACACGGGCCGCATTGTTCATCGACTTGAGCAGTCCAGTTTTTTTCACGGCGGCACTGCTGACGTTGGGGCTGATGGTGCTGCGGGAGCACTTCTATTCCGGGATTGTGGCGATTGATTTTGCGCTGGCAGTCTACGGCGTGCGCACCACCTTGTTGCAGATTCGCTTCCGGCAGGCGCAGACCGCCTTACAGAGCGCGAGGGATCGCCTGGAGGAGCTTTCCCTCCAGGATGGGCTGACGGGCATTGCGAATCGCCGAAATTTCGACCGAACCTTGGAAGCGGAATGGCATCGGGCGACGCGCACGCATCAGCCGCTTTCACTTTTGTTGATCGACCTGGATTTCTTCAAGAACGTCAACGATGAGCACGGGCATCCGTACGGAGATCGCTGCCTGGTCGAGGTTGCCCACGCGCTTCGCTCTGCGGCCGCCCGCAGCGGCGACTTGGTGGCGCGCTACGGAGGCGAGGAATTTGCTGCGATCCTGCCCGGAACCACTTCCGAAGCTGCGAACACGATCGCTGAACGGATGAGACAGGCTGTTCTTGATTTGCAAATTCCCAACCAGACGGAGTTAGGGAGGTTTGTGAGTGTCAGCATTGGCGGATGCACCGCAGACGGAGTAGACGAATCGTCTCCAGCCAGATTGATCGAGGCCGCCGATCAGACCCTCTACAAGGCAAAACAATGGGGCCGGGACCGGACCGAGCACACCAGCCTGCAAGCTTGAGAGGACTCAATGGCGCCTCCATCAGGCTAAGTGATGTCAAGGATATGAAATTGACGCCTGTTGCCGGGCGGGGTGTATCATTCGCGCCTGGGGAGATGGTCCGAGTTCGATGACCATTCTTCTGGAGGAGAGATCGATGGCAACGTTAACTTCTATGCAGCCGGGAACATTAGGTGGCAGCCGGCATGGCTTTCGCGCACGCTACGGCAACTATATCGGTGGCGAGTGGGTGGTTCCGAAGTCTGGTCAATATTTTGAGAATGTAACCCCGGTGACGGGCAAGACATTCTGCGAAATCCCGCGATCGAATGCGGCGGATATCGAGCTTGCGCTGGATGCGGCACACAAGGCCAAGGCGGCCTGGGGACATTCGAGCGTAGCCGAGCGCGGCAACATTCTCAACCAGATCGCCCAGCGCATGGAAGACAACCTGGCCATGCTTGCCGAGGCCGAGACGTGGGATAACGGGAAGCCGATTCGCGAGACCATGGCCGCGGACTTGCCGCTGGCGATCGACCACTGGCGGTACTTTGCTGGATGCATTCGCGCGCAGGAAGGAACGCTGTCGCAGATCGACAGCGATACCGTTGCGTACCACTTTCACGAACCACTGGGCGTGGTCGCTCAGATCATTCCCTGGAACTTTCCGCTATTGATGGCGACTTGGAAACTGGCGCCGGCACTGGCCGCGGGCAACTGCGTGGTGCTGAAGCCGGCGGAGCAGACACCGGCAAGCATCCTGGTGTGGGCGGAGTTGATTGGAGACCTGCTGCCTCCCGGCGTGCTGAACATCGTGAATGGATTCGGTTTGGAAGCGGGCAAGCCACTGGCATCGTCTTCGCGGGTCGCAAAGGTTGCGTTTACCGGCGAAACTACAACCGGCCGGTTGATTATGCAGTATGCCAGCCAGAACCTGATTCCTGTAACTCTGGAGTTAGGCGGTAAATCGCCGAATATTTTCTTCGAAGACGTATTGCAGGAAGACGACGACTTCTTCGACAAGGCGCTGGAAGGATTCGCGATGTTTGCGCTGAACCAGGGCGAGGTCTGCACCTGTCCAAGCCGCGCGTTGATCCAGGCGAGCATCTATGACCGCTTCATGGAGCGAGCGTTGAAGCGAGTGGAGGCGATTCAGCAAGGCAGTCCCTTGGAGAGCTCTACGATGATCGGAGCACAGGCATCGAGCGAGCAGCTGGACAAAATCTTGAGTTATATCGAC
>CAILBQ010000800.1 GCA_903832475.1 uncultured Acidobacteriota bacterium
CAATCCTGCAGCAGAACCAGGCAGCCATCCAACAAATTATCGCCTCAGGACTGGTGCCGAATGCCAACACGCTGGCCAACCAAATTGAAATTCTGGCCATTCTCGTAGCATCGGGACAGTTGACCGGGACCCCGTTCAACCAGGGATTTCTTCCGTTTGGCGGGGGCCTCACCCAAAGCATCCTGACGCCAGGCCCGGCCAAACTGGCGCTTTCGCTGAACTCCAGTGACACGCGAACGCTCGAAGACCTGCACATGCGACTCGGCGACGACGAAGCAGGAACCTTCAAGGCGGGCATGCGCTACCCTATCGAAACCTCTTCCTATTCTTCGGTTGCGCTGCCTGCCGCCCTCTCGGCATTGACGGGAAGTTCAACCGCCGCACAGACGATTCCGCAGATCCAATATGAAGACCTGGGCCTCACCCTGAAGGCCACTCCACGCGTAATGCGCTCGGAGGACGTGGCCATCACCCTCGAGATGAAGATCGAGTCGCTGGGCGGCAGTAGTCTGAACGATATTCCCATCCTGAACAGCCAGCAGTTCAGCGGCGTACTCACGCTGAAAGCCGGTGAAACGGCAGTACTCCTGAGCGACCTGTCGCGGCAGGAATCGCGGGCGCTCAGCGGCCTGCCGGGCGTCAGCGACATCCCCGGTCTACAGGACGTGAGCGACATCACGCGCAATCAGAACGTGGCTCGCCTGCTCATCCTGGTTACGCCCTACGTCCTGCGCGATCCCAAGCAACTGGCGCGCGGGCCGATGATGAAAGTGGATAAGCAGACGGGTAGTCACTAAAGTACTGCGGCGATCCGAGAAAATCGATGCACTGTTCGCTTCATGCTTGAAAAGAGGTTCGAATTAAGCCAGCTTGGGGTATGCGCCGTTCCGATGAGCCCGAACTCCTCGATGCAACTGGCATCAGCGATGCCACATTGCGCCGCGCCTACCGCGAACTGCATGCGGTCAACCGCTTTCTCGGCAATACCGCCGCGATTGTTCGCCTGATCCGCCATGACCATGCCAGGAGTGTGTTGGACATCGGTTGTGGGCAAGGCGCGCTTCTCAAAGAGATTCGAAAACAGACAGGCGCAACAGTGGTCGGGCTCGACAGGCGCGCAGCTCCGCTCGATGCCCCGGTGCCGATTGTGACAGGAAACGCCGTTCATGATTCCCTGCCCCAGACCGATGTGGCCGTTTGCGTGCTCATGGCCCACCACCTCTCAGAAGAGGAAGTAATCGGCATGATTCGCAATGTCTCCCGCTCCTGCGAACGTTTTATCCTGCTGGACCTGGTTCGCCACCGTGTTCCGCTCGCGCTCTTTTCCCTCTTCGTCGCCCCTTTCCTCTGCGCTCTCAATGCGGCCGATGGAAAGACATCCATTCGGCGCGCATTCACTCCCCGAGAGATGCGGGCAATTGTGGATAAGGCTCTGTCAGGCGTGGGAAGGCAGGTGGCGCGAAAGCGACACATGGTAGCGCCGTTTTGGATACGGCAAGTGATCGATATCCGCTGGGCAGGACACACTGTTTCGCCAGCCATGCAGGCACAGGCTTCGCTTGGCTCCCATGCTGCCCATGAACTCGATTTCGGCACGTAGCGTCGAGAGAACCAGAGCCAAAGACGAAGGCCGCCTCGATTGAGACGGCCTCAGCATTCCTGTCCTGTCTGAATTTACTTGGCGGCGCCGTCGTTTGCCGCGTGCCAGGCAATCATCTGCTTCAGCGTGTCATAGTTGATACCGCCGAGAGGGATGAGGCGACCGTTGATGGCCAGCGACGGCGTCTGGTTCACGTTCAGGTCTTCAGCGAGCTTGATGTTTGCTTCGACCGCAGCCTTGGTTTCCGGAGTTTTGGAGCAGGCTTCCACCTTTTCGGGAGATTGTCCCGACTTGGTGACAGCAGAATTCAGAGTCAGTGTGGCGCCTTCCTCCGTTGCAAGACCGGCCTGCCCCTCATACACGGCAGCGGCATAATCGAAAAACGCCTTGTTCCCACCCAGCTTTGCGACACATACGCCGTATGCTGCGGAGCGGAAGGCCTCCGGGTGTATCTTGACCAGCGGGAAGCTCTCGTACACGATATGCGCGGCAGGAAAGTCGGTGGCGATCTTCGCCATGGTCGCCTGGGCATCCTTGCAATGCGGGCATTGAAAGTCCGCAAACTCAACGAGTTCGAGATTCTTGTCGGTGGCGCCTTCAGACGGGCCGTCGGCGCGCTTCAAAAGGGTCGTGCGATTTTCGGCATAAGGTGCGCTTCCAAAGGGCAATATCTCGCCCGCGGTGATGATGTGCTTGCCGTCCGGCATGGCGAAGAACTGAAGGGCTCCGGTCTGCTTGTTGCCTTTCTCTCCAACCAGAACGACCACGCTGCTGACTCCGGCAACCGGAGTTTTGACGATGCGCTGTACCTGGTATTCGCGGTTGGTGTCATAGCCCCAGGATGCCTTCAGAAAGCTTTCCACCTGCTCCTTGGTTGGCGTATCCGCAGTGAAGTCGGAAGCTTCCGGCTTGGGGAACAGGGGCCCGGCAGCTTCCTCCGTCTGGCTGGGCGCCGCCGGAACATCCACCGGCTTTGCGGGTGCTGTCTGGGCCAAAACAGATGCCGAAAAGGGCACGACAAGGAACGCGGCCAAAGCCAAGGCAGCCAGGCGGCTGCAATCAAGCGAATAACGAATCAAGAACAATCTCCTTTTAGTTTCTCGGACTGGGATCGAGCCAGCCGCACATACATCAGCACCTTGCTATCTCAATCGATTACCGTTTGCTGGCTTCAGGATTCGAGAAGGCAAAATTCATGTTACTGCGGCAAAGCACTTCACAGCTTGAAGACCCTGAGTACTTGGACGCCCACTTTTCGTCGCGCAGGGTGCGGATCCGCGATTTCGATGCGTCACTCCTTTGATTGTACCCACTCCATTCACATGTATTTCAAATCGCGAATTATGCCGCGCTAAACCACGGGGTCCATTTCCGAAGAAGCGCCCAGGCGTCGGCCACTGTTCCTAAACATTGCATACAAGCAACTTTCGAGTCACTTTTGTGTATCCTAGTTTCAATGGCCCAAGTTCTGCACATGCGCGTTGGAAAACCCGTCATCCCAATGGATCAATGGATTAGTGTGCTGAATCGGGCCAATGAGTCCGAATTTAACGGCATCTACGAACAAGTACTGAACGCGCTCGAAATCGATCCCCGCTGGACCAAGTACGTAAAAGTTGCCGAAGAAATCGGGCGATCGCGTGGCATATTCAGGGAACGTGCAGTAAATTAGACGCGTCTCATCGCAGAGGGTCTTGTTCCCGTCCTCAACCGTGACTTGCACGCGGAACGTACCGCGTAGATCACATGGTCAAACAACGCGGTTCTGCAATCGTGAGACTACACCTGCACCCGCGCCGCAATTGGAAAACGTCGTCCGTTGCCGAACGACTTTGGAGTAAGTTTCAGGATGGGCGCAGCTTGCTGCCTCTTATATTCGGTTCGCTCCACGAGACGGACCACCTGCTCCACCGTAGATGAAGGGAATCCGTAAGTCGCGACAATCTGTGCAGTCGTCTCGTAGCGCTCCACATAGGCTTCGAGAATGGGGTCGAGGACGTCGTAAGGCGGCAACGAATCGGTGTCCTTCTGATCTGGGCGAAGTTCCGCCGAGGGAGGCTTGGTAAGAATTGCCTCAGGAATGACTTCGCCCACGCGATTGACCCAGCGCGAAAGCGCGTAAACGCGCGTCTTGACCAGGTCGCCAATCACCGCCAGGGCCCCCACCATATCGCCATAGAGGGTGCAGTACCCGACCGCCATCTCCGATTTATTGCCGGTAGTCAAGACGAGGGCAGAGTACTTGTTGGACATAGCCATGATCAGCACCGCGCGAATGCGGGACTGCAGGTTTTCTTCAGTAATATCGGGAGCGCGGCCTGTGAACATCGGGGCCAAAGTTGCTTCGAACTGGTGATAAATATCGGCAATCGGCAATGTTTCAAAGCGGATGCCGAGCCGGGTGGCCAGAATGCGGCTGTCGTCGACCGACCCCCCGGAAGAGTACTGGCTGGGCATTCCGATGGCCGTCACATTCTCAGCGCCCAGGGCATCGACGGCGATAGCAGCGACCAGGGCTGAGTCGATGCCCCCGCTGAGTGCAATGAGCACCTTGCGGAAGCCGGTCTTGTGCACATAATCGCGGGTGCCCAGCACCAGCGCATTGTACGCAGCCTGCGTTTCCTGCTCGGTTTCATCCGCGTTGGTCAGAGGAGTCTGGCCGGTCACCTGTTGGCTTTCAGCAAAAACCAGGTCCTCAGTGAAAGAGGCCGCTTGAGCCAGGACGCTGCCGTCCGGAGCGAGCGCAAACGACGACCCGTCGAACACCAGACTGTCATTGCCCCCCACCTGGTTCGAAATAAAAACAGGCACCTTGTGTCGAACAGCGATGGTGGCCAGCATGCGGCGGCGGGTTGCGATCTTGCCGTGCCAGAACGGCGAGGCGGAGATGTTCAGCAGGATGGTCGGCTTCTGCTTCATCAGGTCCTCGACAGGATCAATCGGGTAAAGACGCTGCGGCCAGAAATTCTTGTCATTCCAGGCGTCTTCGCAAATCGTAACGGCGAGCCGCTCACCCTCAAAGTCGATGGCTCTCTGGCACGTAGCGGGTGCGAAATAGCGCTGCTCGTCAAAGACGTCATAAAACGGAAGCAGCATTTTGTGCTGCTCAAGCAAAATCTGTCCCTTGTCCATGAGCACTGCTGCATTGACCGCATGCTTGCCGGATCCGGCTTGCGCAGGCAACGCCACGCCTACCAGAACTCCGGTCGATAGAGATGCAGTAGCCTGACGCAACTCATCGATGCTCGAAGCGCAACGGGCCAGAAACGCGGGCTTGTCGAGGAAATCAGCAGGGGGGTAGCCACACACGCATAACTCGGAGAAAACGGTGAGACGCGCCCCAAAATCGGCCGACCGCTGACTGACTTTCAGGATTTTGGCGAGGTTGCCGGTGAAGTCCCCGACGGTAGGGTTGATCTGGGCTAAGGCAATCTTCACAAAATCAGTGTAATGCAGTGGCGAGTGCAAGGAGGGAGTAAGCGAAAATGCGGATGTTCGTGTTTTTCACGTACCGCTTGTCGGTTGTCCCGCCGTCAGGCGCCGGTTCCTGCAAAGACCACCCCGATGGTGCGCAGAATGATCTTGATGTCCAGCCAGACACTCCAGTTTTCGATGTAAGCCACATCCAGCGAGATGTAGCTATCGAAAGAGGGGTCTTGGCGCGCTTGCACCTGCCACAGGCCGGTGATGCCGGGTGTCACATCGAGACGCCGCAGGTGAGACAGATTGTACTGGCGCACTTCGCTGGCGATCGGAGGCCGGGGGCCAACCACACTCATGTCGCCGCGCAGAACGTTAAAGAACTGCGGCAATTCATCCAGGGAATACTTGCGCAGGAAGGTGCCCACCTTGGTGATGCGCGGGTCATCGGAAATCTTGAAGAGAATTCCCTGTCGCTCGTTCATGTGCATGATTTCAGCGCGCCGGCGGTCCGCGTCTCGAACCATGGTGCGGAACTTGAAGCACTTGAACACACGCGCTTTCTTGCCGATCCGCTCAGACGAGTACAGAATCGGGCCAGGAGAATCGAATTTAACCGCGATCGCGATGGCCAGCAGGACGGGAGAAAGGATCACCAAGGCTGCGAAAGCAATCAGAATGTCTAAGGCACGCTTGAGAATCAGCTCGACCTCTGGCACGTGCCCGCGATGCAGCGGAATGGTTGGAAACTGGCCGATGTACTCGATGGTCGAGTTCCAGGCCAGACCGTCGTACATCTCGGGCACGACACGCAGGTCAATGCCATTGGAACGAGCCTGCTCCAAAACGTTCTTGATGACCCCGCGCTCAGCCGGGGAAGCAAAGAAAATTTCATCCACAAAATGTTTGCGGGCATGGTCGAAAAGGCTGTCCAGCGACCCAAGAACATCGCCCGTCGTCCCGGCCAGCTGGGTGTCGACACCAGGAACCTGGACAAAACCCTTAAAGATATACCCAAGCTGGCGAATGCTCTGAAGGTGATGCCGCAGCGCATGAGCTTCAGCTCCAGTACCCACAATGATCACGTTGCGGGTATTCATACCGCGCTCAAAACGTTGATACAGCAGGGCTCGGAAGACGAAGCGCCGCAAACTCAGAGAAACACTCAGCAGCACGACCGTCATCAGCACAATTCCGCGCGGAACTGCCTCACCGCGAATCAGGTAAAGTGTGCCGGTCAACAGCAGTCCGGAGGTCAGGCATGCCTGCGCGCTGAGACGCTGCTCATGAAGGTGATTGGTCAAACGCGTGGGCGTGTAGAGATGAAGGCTGCGCGAAATTAAAATCAGAGTTGCCGTGAATCCCAGCAGAAGCGCCGTCAGAAGTGCGGTGGATTGCCCGTGAAAAAGCCTTCCATGAACGAAAGCGCGCAATTCGATAAGAGGATTGGCGTGGGTCTCGATAAAGGCAGCCACAAACGCCGCACCGATCACCGTAAGGGCATCCAAAGTCATCCACATACCAGCGCTGCCCCGGGCAGTGCGCTGATGATTGGCTGATCCGGCATCGTTCCATTCCTGCGTCGAGGAATGAGGCGTGGACGATACCCTTTGCCAGAATTCGGATGTTGCCATACGTTTCGCAGACCTCAAATGCCGCAAATGGTTGTGGAAAGGACCGCCGTCTCAACTTCGACGGTGATCTGAACCAAAAAATCGGGGGTCGACCTAGATTCTAAGAAGCGACTTGATACTTCTCAGGTTGCACTCTATGGCGCATTTCTGGTTGATTCGCACGGGAAACAGGAAAACCAGCTTTGAAGCTGCACTGATGTTCGTCTCGGCTTGAGCGAAGGAACCAACTGCCGACTTTCGCTCACCTTGGAGAGATCCAGTCTGAACGCTGGTATCAGCGTTTGCGGTGAGTGCCTGACACGTTTGGCTGATCTCGACCAGCCCCCCGGTTGAGCAGACCGAGGCATACTTCCTGTTCTCAGTTTAACCGATTCGGGGGCGGTTCGTATGAAAGGCAATTGGATGGGAGCCAAGATTCGCCATGCACCGTTACTGAGTTGGCTCAAGATTGAACCAAATGAGGAAGAAATGCAAGTGAAATGTCAGCACGCCCAAGCCTCGTCACGCTTCCTGAGGTAAAGGCAACGTGTATGCATCGAGCGCTAGAAACTGCTGCACGTGAGCATCGGGGCAATCCAGAAAATCCCGGATAGTACCAAAAAACCGGGCTTTTCCAGAATCCAGAAAGAGCACCAGGTCGGCAAGCCGCATGGCAAACCGCATGTCATGGGTCACCACAATGCTGGTAATGCCCAGTTGCAGTTTGAGTCGCTGGATAAGGTCGCCGATGAGGCGGCCCATAATGGGATCGACCATGGTGGTAGGTTCGTCGTAGAGAATGGCTTCGGGCTGGGCAGCCAGCGCCCGCGCGATGGCAATACAGCGTTTCTGCCCGGTCGAGAGGCTGGAGGGCAGCGCCTCGCGAGTATCCGAGGCGCCGACCAGGTCAAGCAGGCGCGTGACAAGCTGCTGGATCTGGTCCTCGGCGAGTCCGCCCTTTTCGCGCAGCGGGAACGCGATATTCTCGCCAACCGTGAGCGAATCAAACAGCGCGCCGTTCTGAAACACCATGGTGACGTGCTTCCGTATCTCCTGAAGCCCTGCCTCGTCCATGGTGGTAATATCCTGCCCATCGACGCAGACCCGGCCTGAATCAGCTTTGAGGAAGCCGAGCAGGATGCGCAGCGATACCGATTTGCCCACGCCGCTGCGCCCCAGGATGCAGAGCGTCTGACCCCGGCCGATGTGAAAGCTGACATTATCGAGAATCTTACGGTCGCCAAAGCCGATCGACACATCCTGAAAGTCGATAAAGGGCAGCGCGATGGGTTCTGGAAGCACTTCTCGATTGGCGACCGCCTCAGCCACGGCTTCCTGGATCAGTGCCGTTGCGGAGGCATTTGCGATTTCCAGGTCCTGTACCGAGGTGGGTGATTGTAATTCGTTCAGGTCGGCCAGTAGGGATGGCTGGCCCGTCGATTCATCCCCGCGGGATGACACACCATTCGGTTCCGGGATGGAAGGTTCGCTCACGCTTTCAGAGTATCGGATCTAGCCGAAAATGCTGAAGTTGATTGAGCCATCTCAGTTCTGAGGGCGTGTTCGCACTTTGAAACCATAAGGCAGGGGGCAGGCGGAGAGGATGACTCAAAGAAGTGCACTGGATGAGGTTTTCCACCTCAACCGACTGTATTGGTTCATTTTGTTGAGAGCAGATCGATCGCCAGGCGGCATGACAGGCGTACTCGCCACGCTCCAGAAGTGCCTCAATCACGCGCAGGCTGCTTCGCCGAAGAACGACAGGAAATGGCTGCAGGCGTCCGTTGAGAAAAGCAACGCTGACAGGTGAATCCGTAAGAATCGCTCGTTCCAGCAGGCATCGAAGCAAGGAAGCCGGCAGCAGGGGGCAGTCGACGGCGAGGAAGACATTCCAATCAGCGTGGCTGACGGAGAGTGCGGCATGAACGCCGGCGAGCGGTCCGGCTGCTCCGCTGCCCGTTTTCCAGGTGTCGGCAATTTCCGGAGCATAGACACTCAACGGGCTTCGCGACCCGGCAATCTGAGCAGATAGACCGGCGGCGGCCAGGGTGTCGACGGCGATCGCGACGAGCGGCCGGCCAGCAAAGAGCGAAAGCGCCTTGTCCGATCCCATACGCGACGACCGCCCACCGGCCAGGACGAAACCAGCAGCTTCCTCGGGATTGAGACGGGTGAGCATGGCTTTCGAATCCGAGACGCGCTCCTCTTCAATCCGCCACGATGCCAGGGCGATATGCGCGCTTTCTTACGCTCTAAGAACGCTCAGGCTCCACGGCCTCCGGCCAACTCCAAAAATCGGATGATCGACTCGATGCCTTGGTGAAAATTCGAGATCAGAAACTTCTCGTTAGGAGCGTGGAGATTGTCGTCGGGCAGTCCAAAACCCATCATGACGCTGGGCAGCTTGAGATGCCGGGCAAAGTCGCCAACGATCGGAATAGATCCGCCGGACCGGATAAAAACCGTGTCCTTGCCCCAGACTTCGTGAAGCGCCTCCGTGGCGGCCTTGATATAGGGATTGTCGACCGGAATGAGGCAGGGGTCACCAGAGTGAATCAGCCGCACCTCGACATCGACTCCGGGAGGCGCAATCTTCTGGATGTATTCGCGATACACCGCGAAAGTCTCCGCAGGCGTCATGTCCGGGACCAGCCGGATAGAAACCTTAGCCGTGGCTTTCGCGGGAATCACCGTCTTGGCTCCGGCCCCGGTAAACCCGCCGGGCATTCCGTGTACGTCGAGCGTCGGACGCGCCCAGGTGCGCTCGAGGACGGAATAGCCCGGTTCCCCAGTCAACTGGCGAGACCCGACTTCGGTTTC
>CAILBQ010000801.1 GCA_903832475.1 uncultured Acidobacteriota bacterium
GTGCTTCTGCACGCGATTGAACATGGCCAGGGCATTGACGGTGTCTCCCGCCGAGGCATAGAGGCTGGCTTCACTTTGCTCGAACTGGACGTCGGTCTCGAGCTTGGTGCGAACCGCGGTGGGGATGAGCTTGATCTCTTGCAGTGCCTCAGCGTTGCGGTTGGTGAGCTGCAGCGTGCCGATCAGGCCGCGCCAGGCATCTAGATTATCCGGATGGGCCATCAGGATTTGTTTGTAGAGTCCGTAGGCCTGCTCGGTGTTGTTGCGTTGCAGGTAGATCGAGGCGAGTTGTGTCTGGATCCCAACGGAGGGCGATCCGCCATTCTGCGACTGCACCCGAACGGAACGCTCGAGCAATCCCTGGGCAATCTCGAACTGGTTGGACTGCGCGTAAATGGAGCCAAGCATGGAGAGGAAGCCGGGATCGGTCAGGGCTGCCTCGTAGGTGTCGGGAGGCATCTTTTCGACCAGATCGATCGCTTGCTTGTCCAACTGCAATTGATGGTCGGCCGTAACCAGGCCCATCCAGGCTGGAAGGCTGCTGGTGTCGTCGTTCAGGACCTGCTTGTAGATCTCTGCGGCCTGGTCGTAGCGCTTGGCCTGCATGAGGATACCGGCGTACTGCAGCCGCGTTCCTGTTTTGAGGTTGGCGCCGTTTTCCGGGAATGGGAGGGCGAGGGCCTGGGCAAGTACTTTTTGTGCGTCACCTTCGCGCCCGGCGGCCTGGTAGATGGTAGCCAGCGTCTGCAGAAATTCCGGGTCGCGGCTCAGGTTGTTTTTAACACCCGCCGGAAAGCGATTCATGGTAGCTAGAGCCTGCTGCGTTTGGTGAGCGCGCGCGTAGGAGAGAAACAAGCCGCGCCAGGCGTCGGCTGAGCCAGGCGATGTTTTCAGCAACTGCTGGTAAAGCGCGATGGCGTCTTCATATTGCTGGTTGCGGGTGTAGACACCGGCGAGGCCATTGAGGGCCTCGGGGCTACGCGGTCGCATCTCGAGGGCGGCCTTGTACTTTTCCGCAGCAACTTCGGTCTGGTTGGCGTCCATGGCGGCTGAGGCTTCGCCCATGGTGAACCAAAAGCGTGACGTGGCCAGCCCTTCCACAACGGAGCGATCGCGGAAGCCGTTTTCTTCGGCTTGAGTGAGATAGCTGATAGCTGCGCCGAAGTTGCTCTGCTGCATGCGCAGGAATCCCATGCCGGCTGCTGCGCGAGCGTCTTTTTCATCCTTATCGAGCATGGCCATGAAGCGCCCTTCGGCTTCGGCCAGGTGGTGCGCATTCAAGGCCGCAAAGGCTTCACGCTCGGCCGGAGTGCGGGCGATGCCGGAGTTCATCTCGGCCAGTTTGCTCTCGTTCTCCTTAAGGCGGGTTTCGAGGTCGGAGTCGTTGGGGTGCGACTTTAGATACTCACGCAATTCGGCGGCGGAGGTGGGGTTGGCGGAGTCCCACACCAGCGCCTGACGGAGGGCATTTTGCGCGTCCGGATTGTCGGAGTGTTCGTGCAGGACCTTGATGCCTTCGGCGCGGGTGCGCGCATCATAGGTCAGCATGCGGCCGAGTGTCACGATGAAACGCTCGTCGCCGGGATTGCGGGCTGCCGCGGCGCGCATGGCGTTCAGGGCTTCCTGTTTGCCGTTGGGTGTGGCGTAAAGGGTCTCGTAATAGGCCAGCGCCATGTCGCCGTCGGGAGGATGGTCGCCGTAGTATTCGCGATAGATCTTCATGGCGGCTTCGGGATTGCCGGCCTTGGCGAGAGCGCCGGCCTGCCCCAGGCGGGCGTCTCGGGTCTTATTGCTGGTGAGGCCCTGAATTTTGCCGATACTAGGATCGCTGGGGTTGATGCGGCGCAGTTTATCGAGGGCAGCGGCGGCGCCGTCCGTGGGGCCGCCCTCTTCGAGTTCGCTGGCGTTGGCGTAAGGCTTGCCCTGCGCGTCGACCTCTGGCGCTCCGGCCTTGATGCGAGAGTTGCAGA
>CAILBQ010000802.1 GCA_903832475.1 uncultured Acidobacteriota bacterium
GCCCTCCATCCTGAAATTGTGCTGGTGGAGTTTGGCGGCAATGATGGACTGCGCGGAATAGCCCCGTCGATTACGCGGGCCAATCTGGATCAAGTGCTCACCCGGCTGCAGGCGGCGCACATCCAGGTGCTGCTGATAGGCATTACTTTGCCGCCCAATTACGGAGCCGATTACATCAAAGCCTTCGATGCGAATTTTCGCGAACTTGCCGCCAAACACAACGTCCCTCTGAAGGCCATGCTGTACGAGGGAATCTACAGCCTGCCTGGAACCATCCAGGCGGACAGAATCCATCCCACGGCCAAGGGCTCGGAGTTGATTGCCGAGCACCTCCTGCCGCAGTTGCTGCCCCTGCTGCACAAATGATCGAAGACGAAAGGACTAGCGAGATGGAGTCGATCTGGAATCGAAGGAGCTTTGTGCGCACCGCCGCGATGGGGATCGCCGCGCCGCTCTTCGCGACGGAGGGGCAAGCGGCGCCGACGGTCGGAGAATTGGGGTCGGCGCTGGACGCGGAACGGATGCGCTCGCTGGTGGCCTTCACTATGGAGACCATGAGTACGCCCCATCCGGTTCCGTACGGGGCGGAAATCTTCAAAACCGAGGGCGGCGAATCGCTGATGCGTGCGACCAACGCGGTCGGCGCAGAGAACGACCCCAGCGCGCACGGCGAGGTGCGAACGATTCGCCTGGCCTGCAAGAAACTTGGGACGTCCTCGCTGAAGGGCTACACGCTCTACACAACCTGCGAACCGTGTGCGATGTGCATGGCGTGCTGTCTCTGGGCGCGACTGGATCGAGTTGTTTACGGCGCAACCATTGCCGATGCGGCGAAGTACGGGCACCAGATCATGATTCCGTCGGCGGAGGTGCAACGGCGCTCCGATATGGCTTGCATCGTCACAGGCCCTGTCGAACGGAAACGCAGCCTGGAACTGTTCACAAACTCTGCCATGCAGGCAGTCTTCGCGCAATGGAAAGCCGCTGGAGCGTGATGATTTTGATCGTCGCACCCGATTCCCTAGATCGGCGGAGTGTTGATCTTTACGAACATGGCGATTTCCTGAGCCTTGCGCCGGTTGTAATCATCGACTCGACCCGTGATGAGGAAGATGTCGATCAGCCACAGGATCCCGCAGACGCCGCCGGTAAGCAGCTTGAGCACGCCCAAGCCGATGTCACCGACCAGGAATCGATCGATGCCCAGGTAGCCGAGAAAGATGGAAATGAGCAGGACCAGGGTGCGATCCCGGCGCACCGAGCCGTACTGCGCCTGAAAGACGAACTTCTGCTGTTCGCTCATGCCCTCGGTGAGCTGCATCTGCTCGAATACGCTGAACTCCGCCATGTGCCTCCGTGCTGCTCCCGTCTCAGGGACGCAGGTTTGTTGCTGTTTGATGTGTGAGAAGCTTTCTCTGGTATATCACCAGCCTGCCGAGCTGATGCGCGAAAAGCACCAGCAACAGCGAGAGGACGAGAGGCGACAACGGGTTCAGCAAGATGGCTTCGCGGAAATGGCCTAGCCAGAGCTGCGAAATCGCGCGCGTCAGGCCGCAGCCGGGACACGGGTGACCAGTGAGCAGCGTGATCAGGCAAGGCGGATTGAAGATCGCATGACCGAATCGAAGTGTCGAGAAGGCATTGAGCAGGGTGGCCGGGGCGAGTGTCAGCAGGAGCAGCGCATCGGGCTGGTGGAACGTTTCGCGAATTCGTGGAGAAAGTGGGAGGCGCTCGGTCGATTCAGACATCGCGGAATGACTCCACTTTAGGGGACGACCGGGAAAAGGTCCAGAGGCCAGATGATTCGTTCGCGCGAGATTTGTGCCGTATCGCACCTGTCCGTAAAGACGCGGGCAGATGCGGGGCACGCGGCACCATGTGCACGGCAGGCTTTCCGGGTAAGAGCAAACGGTCGATTCTTGGCGCTCAAAGGCTTTACTTGAGGCGTTTTATGCAGTGGATGTGATAATCTTCGGCTCGAAATATGGGTCGCGGCGGAGGTATCGTGGGAATTGGCGCGAGTTGGAAATGCACTCTGTATGCGGTGGTTGTTCTGGCCGGTACGCCGGTGGTCTGGGGGCAGGCTCCGCTTCCCTTTCGCGATTCGACCTTGCCGATGGAACAGCGCATCACCGATCTTCTGAGTCGCTTGACTGTCGACGAAAAGATTTCGCTGATGGGCGGAGAACCAACGATTCCGCGCCTGGGATTGAAATTCTCCGGCCAGGTGGAAGGGCTGCATGGGCTGGCGCTGGGTGGACCGGGTCATTGGGAAGGCCGCGATGCCGACAAACACTACAAACAGCCTTTGCCGACAACTACCTTCCCGCAAGAGCGAGGTCTGGGCAACACCTGGGATCCCGATTTGATGCAGAAGATTGGAGCTTTGGAAGGGTACGAGGCGCGCTACGACTACCAGAGCCCGAAGTACGACCGCGGTGGAGTGATCGTGCGCGCTCCCAACGTAGACCTCGCTCGCGACCCGCGCTGGGGGCGCAGCGAAGAGTCCATGGGCGAAGACCCCTACCTGATCGGGACGATGACGGTTGCCTTCCAGCATGGATTGCAGGGGCCTGATCCGCAGCATTGGCAGGCCGCGTCGCTGATGAAGCACTTCCTGGCCAATGAGAATGAGAATGGCCGCGAAAGCACCTCGTCCGATTTTGGCGAGCGATTGTTTCGCGAATACTACTCAGTTCCCTTCCGCATGGGCTTTGAGCAGGGCGGCTCACGGGCGGTTATGGCGGCCTATAACTCATGGAATGGCACGCCTATGATGATTCACCCCATTCTGAAAGACATCATGATCCAGGAGTGGGGCAACAACGGCATCATCTGCACCGACGGCGGCGCGCTGGGCCTGTTGATCACCGCGCACAAGACCTTCCCCACGCGCGAACTTGGCGCGGCCGCGGCCATCAAGGCGGGCATCAATACGTTTCTCGACAATTGGGTCGACGAGACGCACAAGGCGATCAAGGATGGACTGCTGACCGAAGCGGATCTGGATGCTTCGCTGCGCGGCTTGCTGCGGGTGTGGGTCTGGCTCGGAGAGTTCGATCAGGTGAACGATGTGCCGGGGGCGAATGATCCGTATGGGAAGATCGGACGGGAATCGGATACCCCTCCCTGGGAGCGGGAGAGCAGCAAGCAGTTGGCGCGGCTGGCTACCGACGAGTCGATTGTTCTGCTGAAAAATTCCGACAATGCCCTGCCCCTCGATGCCAGCAAGCTCAAGACCATTGCCGTGATCGGGCCCTATGCCGATGACGTGCTGTTGGACTGGTATTCGGGGACGCCGCCGTACGGTATTTCGCCATTGCAGGGAATTCGCGAGGCCGCCAAGAACGCAAACGTCGTCTTTGACAAAGGAACAGACGCTGCCAAGTCCGCGGCGCTGGCAAAATCCGCGGATGTCGCCATCGTTGTTGTCGGCAATCATCCTTACTGCAACGCCACGCGTTGGGCGCAGTGCGATACGCCCAGCAACGGCCGAGAAGCGGTCGACCGCAAGACGATCGTGCTTGAGCAGGAAGAACTGGTCAAACAGATATACGCCGCCAACCCGCATACCGTCGAGGTGCTGGTGTCGAGCTTTCCCTATGCCATATCCTGGAGCCAGGCGCACGTGCCGGCCATCGTGCACCTGACGCACAACAGTCAGGAACTGGGGCACGGTCTTGCCGACGTGCTTTTCGGTTCGTAC
>CAILBQ010000803.1 GCA_903832475.1 uncultured Acidobacteriota bacterium
CCGGACGCTTACAGTTGTGCGCTCTCGATTCGATATTGATACTAACGCATTTCTATATGCCTCTACGAAGGCTCTACCAAAGCTATTTTCTACGCCGGGCGAACTGCTAGCCCAGCTCATCCCGCCATTAAATTCTGGGCCTTCAGCTCGGCCTTCGCCAACTATCGTTCGTCCAATGTTGTCTACCCCAGTGATTCTAATCTTAACATCTGGTACGTAGGGGCCCTCTCTCTCCCATAACCTTACGCACGCCGATATCCGAGTTATCGCCACATCAGCACCTTTTACAGGTCCCCCTATAATACTTGGCCAATCTACGCTCAAAATTAAACCGGAAGGTCTCCCTTGAGGCCATGCTATAGGCTCAATTACAGCTTTCGATCCATCGATCGCGATGACCGGGTCACCATTTCCCTGTGATCCATTGACAGCCCGATTCCGAAAAGGAGTTTCATTGGAGGGGTAATTGCCAACAGGAATGGAAACAGGATTCTCCGAGCAACCAACGACACAGCAAATGCCAGTCAGGACAAATGCTGCTCGGATTTTGCCCCACCTATTGTACAGGCATATATGATTGATAATATTTCGCATAGGTATGCGCGCCAAATTCCCAAGGAGATATGATGGTCGCCCAAGGGTTAAATATCTTACTGAACCACCCGCCGGGCACAATGTCACCAGATCCGTTGACGACATTTACATCGAATGGAGCAACCCTTCCCAAAGGAAGGGCTGCTACCGAGCTAGGACCGACAATACCGTCGCTCGCCAAGACGTTCACCTCCGATGCACCAAGGCTATGACCTAGATTTATGTTTGAAATAGCCCCGCTAAATATTGCCTTCCAGCCAGTTGCCGAAGGCAATCCCTGGTAGGTAAGTAAAGCATCAAAAGTGTCAAAAATCATACCCACGTCAGCATGCAGCGCTGGATTCCAGCCAAAAAGCTTGTCCTCCGATATTATTCTTGAACGGTAGCCTGAAATTCCGCCGTCGTCGGTCAATGGTCCACGATCACCCATTAGGTAATCTCCCGCGAACGAAAGGGCCGTTAAGCCGACGTCAAGTTCTGTTAGCGAAATGCCCTCGTGATGCGCTATAGACCCCATAACATCTCTAGCTCCATAGGTTGCAGCCTGGCTATAAATGTCTTGGAACGCCGCGCGGGATGCTCCCCCAATCCCCGAATCTTCCCACCCTGTTTGAACATCCTCTACAGGTCTGAAGGCTCCCCCTCCAGGTAGCAATCCACTAATCGCCCCGGTCAATCCGCCGATCAACCCGCCCTTTAGGCCTGACACAAGGGCAGATCCGACACTGCTCCCATGTTCAAGCGCACCAGCAAATCCACTACCAAATCCGAAGCCCGCCCCGGCAGCAGCTGACCACCCACCACCCCAACCAGCTACTAAACCAACGTCTCCAACCGCGCCGAGGAATCCTCCTGCAAGAACGCCGCCTTCGATAGCAGCATACACCTCTAAACCTATGCCAGCGGTCAAAAGACCGACCACGAGCGCTCCGACATCCTCCGCGACTTGTCTACCGCTATGATCCCAATTAATCGCTGCCTGCTGACCGATCTTTAGAATGGTGTGATCCCATAGCTTGCTCAGCCAACTGTACCCATTGACGTCGAAACGATTGATCGGGTCATTGCCGCAGAACCCATACAGATTCAGCCCCCCCGTCTCCTCGATCGGGTCGCGGTTTATGAACAAGGATACGTCCGCACCGGAGACCTCGGCTTACGCTCCAGGTTGTGGATTTCCAAGCTTCGCAACCAGCTTCAAGAACGTCAGCGCAAATGCCTGATTGGCCTCGGCCGCAATCGCCTCCGGCGAAGCCCCCCAAATGATCTTCACTCCAGGGCCGAAGGCAGCAGCCGAAGCTGAAACAGTTTTACCAACCGAACTGCGGAACTTCCAATTTAGGTTGAAGAAGTGAGTTTGCACCCCGGCTGGAGTCATCAGGTCGTCATACGATCTTGCGATTACAAGTTGCCATTTGTTCACCGCGCCTTGGCCGAACGCGCGATTGAAGCCGTCACATATCGCAGCAATGTCGAGACGCTCAGATTCGACGAGCTGATTAGATCCGTTCCCGTTTATGATGGCGTAGATCGAACCATCGAGCTGAGTTCCATCGAGGCCAACGGATAGCAATTTGCTAGTAATAGCGGTCTGCTCCGCCAGGCTCAGTCTCGAGAACGCGGTCTGCCAATCCTGCTGTGTCGGAGCCAATGTCAGCGGATTGGAGGCTCCAGGCGAAGAACATCCAGCCACGATCATGGACAACACACCGATCAACCACGTGTTTTTCATAGGTTCGGGAACGCCTTCACGTATTGGGTCAACATGTGGCCCGTGATGAAAGGGACGGAACCCGTAGTCGCCTCGGGATTGAACAGCAACCCACCGTAGGACCCCGGAATAATATCCCCACTGCCGATAAGCGTTTGAACTCCACCAGGCGCCACCTCGCCGAAAGGCAAGGCTACCGCTGTTCCTCCGTCAATCAGGCCAAGACTCGCCATCGTAACAAGGCGCGACGCCCCAAGACTGTGTCCCGTCTGCGGCAGTGCCCAGCCGTGATATGCGCGCGCGATTCCCCCAGCATCCGGGAGGCCCTGCCATTGGAGGAGCTGGTCGTTAACATCGAACAAAAACTCGCCCGCATAGTGAGCCAATCCGCCTGACTGCAAGAACCAGCCAGTCCGCGAATTTCGATCACCGAACCCGCCGATGTAGGAGAATATGCCTTGGTTGCCTTGAGCCTCGCGAGAGTACGGATCGCCGAAGGCTTTGTAGCCCAGATACGAGATGGCCTCCAGCCCGGCGTCGAACTCCCAGCCGTTGATGCCGAGCTGCTTTTCTGCGAACGCATTGACCCCGTAGCGCGCTGCCGATGTCACAACCGCGCCTTCAGCCCCCGACCAGCTCGGCGCGATGGGCCGTGCGTTCAGCAGCTCGCTACCAGCGAAAGCAAAAGCCGCCGCCTCTCCAGCACTTTCGAACGCTCCCCGCATCGTCTGGCCAAAATTCTCGCCCGCGAACACCCCGCTCAAGGTGCCGCCAATGAATCCGCCCGCTGCTCCGCCAGCCGTAACAGCAATTGTCGTGGCTTCTCCAGCAGTGAGGGTGCCGGCCGCGACCGATCCAGCCAGCCAGCCTGAGGCAGCAGTCCCAGCTGCAGCGCCACTAGCCGTTGCTCCAGCTGCGCCAGCGGCCGCACCACCAGCAGCAGCTCCAGCCGGAGTGTAAATCGCAGAAGCCAGCGCCTCTCCTCCGAAATATGAGGCTACGACAACCGCAACCATCTCCGCTGCCATCCGCCCCTGATGGTCCCAATTGATCGCGGCCTGCTGCCCGATCTTGAGGATCGTATGATCCCACAGCTTGGAGAGCCAGGAGTTCCCGTTGACGTCGAAGTTGTCGATAGCGTCATTGCCGCAGAACCCGTAGAGGTTAGCACCACCTGCCTCCTGGATTGGATCCCTATTTATGAAGCGCCCCAGGTTTGGGCTGTAATATCTTTGGCCAGATATTGCATCGTAAGGACCCGGGAACTGCGTTTCCGAGCCTAGCGGACATCTCCTTAATGTCACCATCAGCAAGCACTCAGTCGTTCCTCGATTCTTTTTCGGGTGGTCCCATCGATCGTCTCGCCGTATTGCCTAAGAAACTCTTGGACGAAGGCCTTTACATCAGGATCGCCGACGATCCAGTAGACTTGGCTGTTGTCGCAGATAGCTAGACCCAGTCTTTCGGCCAGAGGAGGATTTAGGCGGGAGATCTCTGTGAATTCGGCTATTGTTTTGTGCGTGGTAGCGAAATTGGGGCTCTTTTCTAAAGACTCCACCAAAAGGGTTCGCTCCACCTCGATCGCATTGGCAGCATCTGGAACCTTAGAGGCTAGAAATTTTGACGCGCGTTTCCATACGGCGATTTCGCTCTTCTTCTTAGTCCTCCACTCGTGCCTTAAGTATGACGAAACCATGTCGCTATCGGCTTCGCTGGCAAAGTCGCCATCCTCCGAGATAATGTGGAGTTCCTCGCCTTGTGGAACTTTAGCGAGAAGAGCGCCCCAGTTAATTCGGTCGCCCAGGCAATCTTGTTTTCCAGGAGGCAAATGGCGCATAGATCGTTCAACCGCATCCGCCACGATCGGACCGGAAGTATCGATCTTCTTTGCTAGGCTGAATAGCGTTCGCACCAAGCGATCCGCTTGAGTGTCCTCTTTTAGGACCTCTCCCCGCACCTGGGCTATTATCTCTGCTCGTATCCTCTCAAATTCGACAGACGTATTTTTCAGCTTCCCAAAAGAGGAATGCTCTCTGACCAGCAATGGAACGGAACCCATTATTCCGCCCTTCTCAAATGTACTAAGGTGCTTTTCGATCGCTCCCTCGCGATTCTTCCAAAACTCCTTTTCGACTTGATCAGGCAGCCACAGGGTCGCCTTACCTTGCTTCAGAAGGACCGCAATTTTCTCAAGTTCGACTAGGGAATCGGATGAAGTCTCATAGAATCCGAGGAGAATGTTTGTATCGATAAAGATGTGCATCAAAACAGCAAAATTTATGCGCAGGCCCATCACAATTTGTGAAGCGATCTTACTACATGAATTCGCGGAGTCGTCCCGTTGGGCCGCGCAATTGACCTGAACGGACTGGCTCCGCTACCTCTGAAGGCTTTTCGGTGGGCACCACCTTGTCAGCTGCGTCAGTGAAATTTACAGTCGGCAACAGGATGGCCGAAAAAGGGCCGGCGCACATGAGACTTCGGATGAATTCCCGTGCCATACCGAAAAGGACCGCAGGGGCATTTGTCTTAGCTAGCCACTCATCTTTTTCAGACGGCCATGCGTTCGCAATCTTGAACAATCCAACACACTCGACCACGAAAGCATAGGGAGCATTTGCCTCTGGAGGAGCCTGAAACTGGACTCGAAGCGTGCATTCCCACAGCCGTGACTCCGCATCCGTTCCTTTAGTCCGATGTTCGACCTTAATGTACTCGTCAGTTATCCTTACGAGTTCTTCCGGCTTGAACTCCTTGCTAGCCGTAAGAGCAACCTCCGAGAAGAAATACCGCTCAAGCAGCAATGGGCTGGGTCTCATAGATGGCAGGTTCTGCTGTTGTCGATTTTACCGTGACAGATTCGGTGGCCTGGCGCGCCGGAGCATTGGCCCAAACGTGGCTCCAGTTGGCCACGGTTCCATCGAGATTCGGCCTGATTGACCGAAGGTAGGGTACGTCGATCCGTCCGTCGCGGAGCGCCCGAAGTAGGATATTTAGCGATCGGCTTGGATGGTCGCCGCCCGACTCCCACCGGGTGTAGGTTTTAGCACCCATCTGGAGCAGCTCGGACATCGACCGTTGCGTGACACCCAGATACTCGCGCAAACCGCGTATCTCGGGTGCAGAAATCAGGCCCATGTAGCGAGCCTTGGTCCGATCGATAATTTCCTGGGCTTCACCTTCCAAATAGATTTCACCGTCGACCGGGTCACGAAGCGCAGGTACCACTACCGGCACCGTGTAAGCAACCGATGTCCCGTCCAGCGACGGGATAGGTACGTCGATTGTCTGGCTGACGCGCTCGGCGCGTTCTTGAAGTGTCTTCATAACGAGGGTCTCAGGGGGCGGTGGGCAGAATAGACGATGATCATTTTCCCGTCTGGCTGGAGACAGATCTTTCCGAACAGCTTCTGGCTCCGGTAGTAGAAGAAGAATCCGTAGGTTTCTCCGGGCTCTTTCATGTCGTCGACCCGTTTGGCGTCGAGGTCAGTGGATTTTAGGGCCTTTGCGAGGGCCAGATAGAGATCGCTGAGGAACGCGTCTGGAAAGAGTGCCGACCAATCCAATGAAGCCCGTTGTCTTAGAACGATTCGTTTTCGATCCGCAGAAATGAGGCAGTCACAGACTGCTTTGATCCATGCTTGGGATGGCACCGGGGCTGACATTTGATCTTGGTAGGCATAGGAACTGGTATCAATTGATACCTACTACGACCCACCGTCAAGTTTCTTTAGATGAATTCTCTATCGGGGATTCTGAGATACAAACCATCTTAACCTATCAGAGCTGAGGAGATTAGGATCGGAGAATTCGGCTGCCGGGACAAGGCATTTCCAGATCGGCAAGTTGCGAAACCAAACGACCCTGTGACTCATGCCGCTATTCCGGACCGAGCCTAGGATTCCGCTTGGCTCCCCTGTTCTTTACAAGAGCACCGTGGAGCCGGTCACTACCGGACCGGATAAAAAATCGGGCCCAGTCGTCGGGCTTGAACCCCTCCTGGATCCAATGAACCCAGTGCCCGAGTGCGGTCTGCTGTCCATATTCCGGGTTCATCCGATAGCGCTGCCAGCCGATCTTCTTGTCGCAGCGTATCACGCCCTTCCAGAGTACGACGCCTAGCTGATCCTCGATTGTGAGGTTGTCACCCTCGCAGATGGTCTCCAGGGCCTCACGCCCATGTCGGCGTTCGTCATCGATTGTCCAGATGACGCCTTCAGTTCCCGTTTCGAAGAAATCGATCAATTCTCCTTCGATTCGTCCCGTCTTCTGGCCAGCTACGGGCTTTGGGACCTCAACCGACAAGGCGACCCTTCCAACCGTGTATCCATCCTCACTAAGGCGGATCGTTAGCACTCCAACAGTCCATTCACCGTTTAGGGGAACGTTGTGCTGCACAACCTGAATCCGGCTTGGTTTGAATGCCTGTGCCATTGAGAGAACGCGTTCCGTGAGCGGTTTCCCGCGTTCATCAGACAACAATTCGAACACAGTGCCGTACGGCGACCAGTCCCCTTGCCCGATTGTAGGATACTGGCGTCCTAGAAGCTCAGCCCGTCTCCGGTAACGCTTTCCCAGGACGGACTCTCGCCGCATTTGGATGACGGCCGCTTTGATCACGCTCGAAGATCGATAAATCGGGCCGACGTCATGGAGGACGGGGACCAAGGCCCATTCGACAAGAGAACGAACGTCCTTCTGAAGAGCAGTCGGGTACGTCCTGACGTCCACGAGACGATAGCGATTCGGGGCGAAAGGTGAACTATCGAGAGCGCCAATGAGGCAATCGAATAGTCCGAGAACCTGTCTGGCCACTGTGATGTCCCGAACCGCGGCATTTTCGAGCCGCTTCAGCGATTCCATGGGCGCAGGAAGGATCTCGGTCCTTCTCTTGGCACTCCTCGCCTCTTTCACACCTTTGGAAGTCTTCATGGGGTGCCTCATTTTGAGTCTCCAGAAATGGTCACCCCGCCGATAGCGTATTTCACAACCAGGAGGAGGAGCAGCAGCTCCACAGCCCTCCAATAGCCTAGCGGCGGGAGC
>CAILBQ010000804.1 GCA_903832475.1 uncultured Acidobacteriota bacterium
CGCCGGAACCCTGGAGGCGGACATCGAAGCCGCCATGCGCGAGGTGGAAGCCGCCAATGGCCACAAGATGAACTTCACAGCTGCCGGTCTTGCCCTGCATAGCCAGGCCGTCTTGCAAGGGGCCTTCATTCTTGCCAAGGCGCATGGCGGCCCGACGGTCGCAGCCGAGTCGATCGATCACCTGAGGCGCTACTTCGAAATGTTGTTCCTCTCCCGTGAAGCGAAAAAGAGTTCCTAACACCACCCAATATCAGCCGTGCAGGAGGAAGCCATGTGCCCCGCATGTTTTCTGACAGAAGTGATAGTCATTTTGGGAGCTGCCTCCTCGGGCACTCTAGGCATGTTCCTTGTAAGCACTGTTCGAAGCCGGTTGCATGCGAGGCCGGCATCGCTACAGCCCCAACTCACCACGATTAACCCCTCAAAGACAGAACCCAGGAGGAACGATGACAACCCACAGTGCTGAAATTTCGCCAGTCGTTTCCAGAGCAGAATGGCTGGCAGCCCGCGAACAGTTGTTGCAGAGCGAGAAGGAGCTGACCCGCGCACGAGACCGCCTCTCTGCGCAACGCCGTGCCCTGCCTCGTGTTCGCGTCGACAAGCGCTACGTGTTCCAAACCACCAGCGGTCCTAAGACGCTGGCCGAGTTGTTTGCCGGGCGCAGCCAGCTGATCGTGTATCACTTCATGTGGCGCAAGGAGCTTGGCGAGGGCTGCGTCGGATGTTCCTTCCTGTGCGACCACCTCGACGGCGCCAATCAGCATCTGGGCCATCACGACGTTTCCGTGGTGGTGGTTTCGCGGGCTCCCCTCGCGTTGCTGCAGGCATTCAAGGAGCGCATGGGCTGGAAGTTTGAATGGGTTTCGTCCGAGGGCAGCGACTTCAACTTTGATTACCATGTGTCGTTCCGGCCGGAAGAGCTTGCCTCGGGACAGGTTTACTATAACTACCGTCAGACGCAGGCATCTATCGAAGAACTGCCCGGGATCAGTGTGTTTTTCAAGGACCAAAGAGGCGAAGTGTTTCACACCTACTCCAGTTACGGCCGCGGCAACGAGGAAGTGCTCTGCGCTTACATGTATCTTGATTTGACGCCGCTTGGCCGAAACGAGCGCGGGCCGAACTTCACCCTCAGCGACTGGGTGCGCCATCATGATCGCTACGATGCTGGCGGCCACGTGGATGCCACCGGCGGCTACATCGCAGCGGATGCCAAACCAACCTGCTGTGCCAGAGTTGATCAGTAAGCCCACTACAAATTGCGCCCAGGGCGTACCAGCGAGGAAATTTCCATGATCGAAATTCCGAAAATAATCGATACAGGCGATCGGCCGTACGCAGCGTTGCACGTTACGGTGGCACGCAGCGAAATGCAGAACATCATGGGCCCGTCGATCCGAGAAGTGTACGCAGAGGTAGCTGCGCGGGGCCTGTCCCCCTCGGGACCCTGGTTCACGCATCACCTTCGCCGGCCGACTGAAACGTTCGATTTCGAAGTCTGTGTTCCTGTTGGCGCAAAGTTCGAAAGCCCCGGCCGCATTGAGGGAAAGACATGGCCGGCCATGACCGTGGCGCGAACCCAGTTGCATGGAGACTATAGCGGTCTTGGAGCTGCGTGGGGCGAATTGGCTGCATGGATCGCAGAACAGGGATTGAAGACGGCGCCCGATTTATGGGAGGTCTATCGCGTTGGCCCGGAATCGAGCAACAACCCGGCCGACTGGCGCACCGAACTGAATTGGCAGGTGTTGAAGTAGACGGTTTACAGAGGGGATGCGAAGTATGATTGGAAGGAGATGAACAGCCAAGAGAGTGGGCAGCAATTCCTGCCGCATCATGATCAAGTGGTATGCACCCTTTTCGAGGGGCACTATCACTTTGGCTTTGCGGTGTTGTTGAATTCACTGCTGAGGGCCGGCTTTAGAGGCCTGATGTGGGCCGGATACCGAGGAGACCTACCTCCATGGACGGCGCAGCTAAAGCGGTTGGGAACGGAATGGTTTGAACTGCCGAATGGGGCGCAGCTTGGCTTTGAGCGGCTAACCCCGAGTGCGCATTTTGCCAATTACAAGCCGAATTTCATGCTTGATCTCGTGCAGAAACGCATCGCCCGGAAGCTGTTGTGGTATTTCGATCCAGATATCACGGTGCGCTGTTCCTGGAGGTTTTTTGAAAGATGGGCTACCTTTGGCTTGGCGCTGTGCTCCGATTCGATCAATGGTTTCATGCCGCCGCTACACCCGCTGCGCTGCATGTGGATTGAGGCTGCTTTAAGGGCTGGCTGGGGCGAACCGGCTACCTCGCAGACGCGCTACTTCAATGCAGGTTTTGTCGGGCTTGACATCGCGCGTTTGGCTTTCCTGGAACGGTGGAGAGAGGCGATTTCGTTTGCCGTACAGCAGGGGACGGACGTGACCGCATTCATGGCTGGGACGCGGGAAGACGATTTCTATATTCTCGACCAAGACGCGATGAATCTGGCCGTAATGTACAGTGGCGAGCCCGTCTCGGCGATCGGCCCAGAAGGAATGGGCTTTGAAGTGGGCGGCTTCACTATGTATCACTCGGTGGGCGCCGCCAAACCGTGGACGAAAGAGTTCTTGAAATTCGCTCTGAACGGATGGCCTCCGACCAATGCAGACAAGCATTTTGTGGAGTGCGCGAGCGGACCTATCCATGCCTTTACGCCAGGAGAACTCCGCGCCAAACAGCGCGCCATCAAGGCCGCCGCTCTCCTTGGCCGCTTCAACAAAAGAACCTAACCTTCGTTCTCCCCGAGGTTTTCACGGATCCGTCCAGCTCAGTATTTTTGAATCTTCGGGTCAATTTCATCCGCCCAGGCTAGAATTCCGCCGGCGACATTCGAAACCTTGACGAATCCATTTGCCTTGAGCAGTTCGGCGACGCGCTGACTGCGTGCTCCCGACCGGCAATGCACCAGCACTTCCTGCGCTGGATCTAGCTCCGCCAACCGGTTGGGCACGTCGTTTTGCGGGATCAGTTTCCCGCCGAACGTGCCGGTGAGCTGCGCGATCTGGAATTCATACGGCTCGCGCACGTCGAGCAGCAGAAAGTCGTCTTTCCCTGCTGCTTTGTCTTCTAGGCGAGCTTTGAGTTCCTTCACGGTAATTTGCGGAATGCCATTCTTCACAGTAGCCTCGGCGTGTTCCGGGGCGATGCCGCAGAACTGGTTGTAGTCGATCAATGCGGTGACGGTCGGACTGTTGCCGCAGACCGGGCAGTCAGGATTCTTGCGCAGCTTGAGTTCGCGAAACCGCATCGACAGCGCATCGACAAGAAGCAGGCGTCCGATCAGCGGCTCACCCTTGCCCAGGATCAGCTTGATGACTTCTGTCGCCTGGATGACACCGACCATGCCCGGCAGCACTCCGAGTACGCCGCCCTCCGCGCAACTGGGCACCAGGCCGGGTGGTGGCGGCTCCGGATAAAGGCAGCGGTAGCATGGCCCTTCTTCCGTCGCGAACACCGATGCCTGGCCTTCGAAGCGAAAAATGCTGCCATAGGCATTCGGCTTCTTCAGCAGCACACAGGCATCGTTGACCAGGTAGCGCGTCTGAAAATTGTCGGTTCCATCGGCAATGATGTCGTACTGCGCAAAAATCTCCAGGGCATTGGCGCTGGTCAGCATGGTGTCATGCTTGACTACGTTGAGCGCGGGATTCAGCGCATTCAGCTTTTCCTGCGCCGAGTCGATTTTTTTGCGGCCAATGTCCTTGGTCGAGTGAATGATCTGTCGCTGCAGGTTGCTGGCGTCGACGGTGTCGAAATCAACCAATCCCAGCGTGCCGATGCCCGCGGCGGCGAGATAGAGGGCAAGCGGCGAGCCCAGCCCGCCGGTGCCGACACACAGCACTCTTGCGGCTTTTAGGCGCTGTTGCCCTTCCATGCCCACTTCGGGCAGGATCAGGTGGCGCGAATAGCGGCCTAGATCATCGTTGGTCAATTCCGGCAGAGCGTCAGGCAGCGAAGCGGGCGGGGTCAAACTGGCAGTCGACATAAGAAAAGTCCTTGAATGCTTATTGTACGGGTCAACCGGCTTGGAGGGGATCGCCATCCCTACGACGGTGAAGCCCTCCTACTCGGAGCAATTGCTGTCTTCTTCACCCCGCTCAAATTGCGACGAACGGGCGTATGTGCGAAAGTTGAAGCAATCGGTATTGCTGCCGATATCTATTTCATCACCTTGCGCGCTTTGTAAGCGAGTTGCTGCAAGGGACTGGATCGAATTCAATGGCGAGGAAGACCAAGGCTCCGACGCTGGAGCAGATTCAGGAAGCGCTGAAGGCGCATTCTTTTGATGTGACGGCGGCACCGGGGATTCCGGGAGGACTGTGGGTTACGAAATATGGATGCGCGGCCGTGCTGGTGAAGGGCACCGGAGCCACCGCTGCGCCCGGCGTCGATCCGGGATCTGACACCGTCGTCGCCTTCAGGGAGCGTCCGGGTGCCATGGTCAAAGGCCAGATCGCGCGGCTGGTGGATCGGGGATACCAGAAATTTCTTCAAACCAATCAGTTTGAAGTGCCGGCAACCGCACAGCAACTGCAGGCAATTCATCACTTTACCGAAGAGCTTACCCAGGTCACCGGCGGCATCAGCCTTTATAACGAGGCCCTCGGAACCACCAGTGACCTTTACCAATACGACCGCGTCAAGGGACGCGACCACCTCAAGCCTGCCCCGCCAACCCCGTGGGCGTTGACTGAAGGGCATTAAGACCAGGGACGTCACGGCTCCCTGAATAAATCGGGAGGCCTGGTGACCACCAACGCAACTGCCGCAACCCACAAGAAGCCCGAACATCCAGCGAATCGGCGCTCTGACCAGCGCATGGCTGTCGATTCGCGTGTCCAACTGCTGTTGGTCAAAGCGGGCATCGTTATGCCCGGGCACATCCTCAACCTCAGCCTGGGCGGATGCCGTCTGCGCACCGAACAGCCATTCAATGTAGGTATTTACGTTCGTGTCGAGGCAGAGTTCTATTTGCGTGGATTACCTTTTCGGCTGGCCGGCGTCAGCCAGACTATCCTGGACAAGCACACCATCGGCCTCCGGTTCTTGGATATGAGTGACCGTAAGCGGGATCAGCTCGTTGAACTAATTTCAGAAATCGAGTCGACGGAGCTTGAACACGAGTAGCGCAATCCGGCTTGAATCAGCGCCGTCTGTCTCCGCTAAGCTTGGCGTCCACGCGCTGGCTTGGCGCGCTCGCGCTGCAATTCCCTGTACAGATCGCTTTTCGATTGGCCCAACTCGCGCGCCAGCCGCTTGAGCGCATCTTTCTCGTTCAATCCCTCACGTGCGGCGAGTTGCTGAACGCGCGCCACCAGCGATAACGCGGTGTCTGGCTCACCGGCTGGCCGGCCAGTAGCCTCAACCAACAAAGTGATCTCACCGCGTACCCGGTCACGTGCGGCCAAATCGTTCTTCACTTCCTCGACAGTGCCGCGCAGAAACTCTTCGTGCAGCTTGGTCAACTCTCGCGCCACGACGACGCGCACCTGGGGACCCCAAACTGATTCCAGGTCGGCAAGAGTTTCCAGGATGCGGTGGGGAGCTTCGTAAAAAATCAGCGTCCTGACAGCTGCATTGTCCTTCTGATTGGCGGCCCGGCTGGTAGCAGCCGCGTACAGTTCTTCCAGCGCACTACGCCTCGCGCCGGCCTTCTCTGGAAGAAATCCCAGGAATTCAAACTCCGCGGTGGACAGACCAGAAGCGATGAGCCCGCTGATCGCCGCATTGGCTCCCGGAATTGGGTACACCTGGATGCCGGCGGCGATGGCGGCCTGCGTCAACCATCCACCCGGGTCGCTGATGCCGGGCATGCCGGCGTCCGAAACCAGCGCGATTGACTTGCCTTCGCGCAGAGCAGCAACCAGTTCTACGCTGCGCTCGCGCTCATTGTGCTGGTGACAGCTGACCGTTGGTGTCGTAATGCCCAGATGATTGAGCAGCTTCTGCGTTTGTCGCGTGTCCTCGCAGGCAATCCGATCCACCGACTTCAACACCCGAAGCGCCCGTAGGGTGATGTCTTCGAGGTTGCCGATCGGGGTGCCGACAAGATACAGGCCAGGCGCGAGTGCGCGACTAGGGGTACGAGTTGTTTCAGCGTCGAACTCAGCGGCCATAGCATGAAGCATAGCGCAGAGCCGCAGCTTTGGCGGCTGCCAGAGTCATCTCCCGAAGCGCGCTTTTCCTAAACTGCCTCGTGGTGTAAGCACTTCCACAGTTCTCACGTCTTTCTGAGACTTACCTGCGCTGTTATAGCCATTCGCCGGATTCAACTGCGCCTCCTGTGAAGCGCGTAATGTGAGCGCTGGCGGTGTCGACGTCCGCGAATCCAACAAGGAGTACACGGTGGGTGGGGGAGTTAGTGATGGGAAAGAGTTTTGCTGTAAGTGTGGCTGTACCCAGAGTGTGAATCAAATCCGGGTCAAAAAGTCCTTCTCTAAATGCGTCGATGGTCAATTACCTGGATTCTGACTGTCGAGCTTCCGTTGTTCGGCCAGCAGCGACATCGACGTCATCAGGTTCTGCACACTGACCATGCCTACGATCTTTTCGCCTTCCGCGACGGGAATCAACGTCAGTCCGCGTCCCGCGGTGATGCGGCGGATGATCGCGCCCAGCGTATCTTCCGGCTTCGCCACCTGGAAGGTGCGAGACATCACGCCCTGGATGTAACCGTTGCCGTCGGTGCGCAAGGTTTCCACAATCCTCTGACGATTGACGATGCCCACCAGTTGCGAGCCCCGAACCACCGGAAAATCTTCCTGCAGCGAGTGAACGCAGCGATGCAGCGCGTCTGCAAGTGTGTCGGAAGGCGAAAGGGTGGCGTAATCGGTTAACATTACTTCGCGCATTTGAACGGTATCCACGACCGATTGATAGAAGACGCCCTGATCCTCAAGCTGAGCGCCAATAAAGATGAAAAATCCCGCCGCCGGCAAGATGGGGTCGTGCAGGAAAAAGCCAACAAAAATGGCCGTCAGCGCGACCAGCTGGCCAAGTCCGACAAGAGCTCTTCCTGCCGGAGTGGCCACATTTCCGCCGGTGGATCCAGCCATACCTGTGCGCAGCAACCGCCCAGCGTCCAGAGGGTAAGCCGGCATCATGTGCAGCAGTCCGAGCGCTGCCTGCAGCCAGACCATGCTGCGCAGCAGAGCGGCCGGGGTGATGTAAGGCGTCGCAAGGATCGGGAAATTGCCACTGGCTCCCGTGAAGGTGGCCGCCAGGAACAGCGCTGTCAGCAGGTTCGCAAGAGGACCGGCCGCAGCCAGCGCGTATTGTGCCCGCCCAGAATTGGCCGTCTCCTGGCTCTCCGGATTGGCATAGGCAAACAGGCCGCCGATCGGTAGGAGCAACACGGTTCGCAGCCGCAATCCCAGCCATGCCGCCGTCAGCAGACGGGCGATCTCCCGCACGGCAACGGCCGCCGCAATCAGCAGCCAAAGCCCCAGCCCAGTCAATGGATTACTGCCTACCGCATTGCCAAACAGCAGGCAGATCACCGCCAGAAGCACAAAAAAGGTGTGAATGCGGAATTCCACACCCATCCACCGCCCTAACGGGATTGACCAGCCGCGCATGAGTTGATTGTATGGGTTGGGTGAGGATACCGATGAAAGTTCGTCGAGAGAAGTCTGGTCGGGGTACGAATTGAGAGTCATCGCTGGAAAATTTCGATCTCGCGTGCTGGCCGCGCCAGCCGGCATGGACACGCGCCCTACCGCAGATCGTCTTCGGGAGACTCTTTTCAATGTGCTCACGCAGGGCACGCAGGATCGCGTGGACGGAGCCAATTTTCTCGATTTGTTTGCCGGTTCGGGCGCGGTCGGGATTGAGGCCATCAGCCGTGGCGCGGCTAACGTCACATTTGTGGAGCAGGCACCTACGGCCCTCACCGTCCTTCGCGAGAATCTCGGCACGCTGGGAGTAAAATCCGGATTCAGCATAGAAAAGCGCAGCGTCGAGAGATTTCTGCGCAGCAATATCGAAAAGAAGCAGGAACAAAACGGCGTTTTCAGCGTCGTATTCCTCGATCCACCCTATGACGCCGCTGACGCCTACTCGACCTCTCTTGATCTCCTTGGCGGTTCTTGTGCGGAACTTTTGACCGAAGGAGCCTGGATCGTCGCCGAGCACCGTCGCAAGGTGCAGCTCGCCGACCACTACGGCATCCTGTCGCGCTGGCGGATTAAAGAGCAGGGCGACGCCGGTTTGAGTTTTTACAAAGTCGACTCCGGTGACGAGAAGGCTGAGCTTCCACACGCTTGATTTCAGTCTGTCAGCGCGATAGCTCCACCACGACAAGTGTCAATTCCCAATTCCGTACCTGCAGCAAAAACCCGCGCCATTCGACGCGGGTCTTTGTACTCACCTCCGGTTTGGTCAGCGCTGAGAATTCGCGGCAAACGCGGCGCCCTCTATCCGAAGCCGCGCAATCCGAGATGTCAAGGTCCTACTTGTTTCCCCCGCTGTGCGAATGCTGGCCGCCCTTCACCTGCGCATCATGGCTCGGCTGGTTTTGAGTGCGGTTGTCCTTCTGCTTAGTCTCGTTCGATTGCTGTGTTTGCGAATGGGAAGCGTCAGAACCGCCTTGATGAGATTGCTGACCACCCTTCACTTGCGCTTCATGACTCGGCTGGTTGTGGCTTCTGTTATCCGATGTATTTGCCATAATGCAACTACTCCTGGATGCCGGCGCTGCACATCGCACGTTTCCGTAACGCCAGACTCTAGTTCAGATGCCTCGTCAAGGGGCGGCGTTGTCCCGAGGTCCGGCAAGGATCTCGCCAGACACGGCGGATTGCGTCTATCGACTCGTGAAGACTTAGTTCATCTGGCTGGACTTCGATTTCAGGTATTTATCGAACGGAATTTCAAAGTAAAAAAGCTCTCTGCCGTCCGCTGACTTGACCTTGTGCA
>CAILBQ010000805.1 GCA_903832475.1 uncultured Acidobacteriota bacterium
CACCAAGGTCAAGGCCAAGGAAAAGCTGCACGGCGTGATGAACAAGATTGGCTACCCCGACCACTGGCGCGATTACTCCAGCCTGGTCATCGTGCGCGGCGATGCGCTCGGCAACCAGATCCGCTCCGATGAGTTCGAACATGCGCGCGACCTATCCAAGATCGGCAAGCCCGTCGATAAAGGCGAATGGGGCATGACGCCGCCTACCGTGAATGCTTACTACGATCCTCAGCAGAACAACGTCAACTTTCCCGCCGGCTATCTGCAGCCGCCCTTCTTCAGCGGCAAGGAAGATGATGCAGCGAACTACGGCGACATGGGCTCGACCATCGGCCACGAACTCACTCATGGCTTTGACGACGAGGGCCGCCAGTTCGACGCGACCGGCAACCTCAAAGACTGGTGGACCAAGGAAGATGAGCTTAGGTTCACCGAGCGCGCCGACTGCATGGTCAAGCAATACGACGCCATTGAATCCGTGCCCGGTGTGCATCTGAACGGCAAGCTCACGCTGGGCGAAAATCTTGCCGACCTCGGCGGTCTTTGGCTGGCCTGGATCGCATGGCTGGACAAGGCTCATGAGGCGCATCTTGATCTCACTTCGAAGGCTTATGGGTACACCCCGGAGCAGCGCTTCTGGATCGCCTACGCACAGCAGTGGTGCACCCAGACGCGTCCTGAATCGCTGCGCGCCGCGGCCCTCACCGACCCCCACGCGCCCGACGAATGGCGCACCAACGCCATTCTGCAGGATCTGCCCGAGTTCGCGAAAAGCTTCAACTGCAAAGCCCCGCAAAAGATGGTCTCGGCGAAGCCGTGCCGCGTCTGGTAGCTTCGGTTTGCGCTCTGCACGGGACATGTCATCCTGTGCGGAGATTGGCGCGCACCTTTGCGTCATTGGCAGTCGAAGGACCTGCCGTTGCATAACTTAGCTACCACGCTGAACAGCCAGGGTGGTAACTCGGTTCTAACTTGGTAGCTCGTGACACGCGGGAGCGTTAGATGGATCGAAGAATGTTTCTCGGCGCGGCAGGCGCAGCCACTCTGGCAAGCATTGCGCCATCGGCTCTTGCGAACACTTCCGCGAAATATCAAGTCGCCGCCTATTACTTCGGCAACTATCACGTCGATCCGCGCAACGAGCATGCCCACGGCCCAAAGTGGACAGAGTGGAACCTGGTCAAAAACGCGACTCCTCGATTCCCTGGCCACCATCAACCAAAGGTTCCGCTCTGGGGGTATAAGGATGAATCCGACGCGCAAGTTTTCGCGCAGAAAATCGATGCCGCTGCCGATCATGGACTGGATGCATTCATCTTCGACTGGTATTGGTATAACGATGGACCCTTCCTTGAACGCGCACTCGAAAAAGGCTTTCTTCACGCGCCGAATCGAGAGCGGCTCAAGTTCGCGATCATGTGGGCGAACCACAACTGGACCGACATCCATCCAGCCAAGCTCACCGCGCCGCCCTTCTTGCAGTTTCCCGGTGCCGTGACCGCGGAAACCTTTCGCCGCATCACCGATCACTGCATCGAGCAGTACTTCAGACAGCCGAATTACTGGCTCATCGAAGGATGCCCGTATTTCTCCGTTTACGAACTGATGCGCTTCATCGAAAGCTTTGGTAGCCGTACCGCTGCCGCCGAGCAGATCGCAGAGTTTCGCGAGCGCGTGAAGAGCGCGGGCTTTCCCGATCTGCACTTCAATGCCGTCGTCTGGGGCGAGCAACTGCTGCCTGCACAGACAGAGATCAGCGACCTCAAGCCCTTGCTTCACGAACTTAATATCGACAGCATTGGCTCCTATGTGTGGATCCACCACACGCAGTTCCGCACTTTTCCCACCGTGAGTTACGACGACATCGCGCAGCAGTATGAGAAGTACCGCGCCACGGCCGCGGCCAAAGCGGGCAAGCCCTACTTTCCCAATGTGACTGTCGGCTGGGACTCATCCCCGCGCGCCTGCCAGACGGATACATTCATCAATCGCGGCTATCCGTTCACGGCGGTCATCGAAGGCAACACACCTGAGAGATTTGGAAGTTATCTCGAGTCGGCGAAAGCTTTTCTGGACGCGTCTGGCAATCGCCACAAGATACTCACCATCAATTCGTGGAATGAGTGGACCGAAGGCAGTTATCTCGAGCCTGACACTGAGCGTCGCCTTGGATATCTCGAGCAGATAGCGAGGGTGTTTCGACCATAAGCCTATCTTTGTGTCGAGTTATCGGAATCTTCCGACTTCTTGAATGTTAGCCAGCCGAGGGCAACGGCCAACAAGGCTGCGCCGAGTGCGAATGCTCCACCGGCCAACAAAAAGCCAACGACAGGATCGGGTCTTCCGCTCATGGACACGGCCATGTTGCCGGTATGCACGTCATGCACAGAAAAGACAAGTGCTACCGCGCTGAAGGCAAACATCAGTAAAGCCAGCAGCAATGCCTGCATCCGTCGGGTAAGTCGGTCAAACCATCCGGTCTTCGAGGCGGGCGTTTTGGAGTTCTCAAAATCGTGCATGCCGAGGATTATAGCGCCCCCGGCACTTACCTTCATGAACGGAAAAGAGGCCCTCCTTTTGAGGAGGGCCTCTCGTTATGCGGATGAAGTCAGTTGCAGTTATGCTTTGCCGATGACCTCGGCCAGTTTGGCGCCAAGATCCGCGGGCGAGACGACAACATGAATACCAGCCTCCGTCATGGCCTTCATCTTCTCTGCCGCGGTGCCTTGTCCGCCGGAAATAATGGCTCCTGCATGGCCCATGCGGCGCCCGGGAGGCGCGGTCTGGCCAGCGATAAATCCAACCACTGGCTTCTTCACATACTGCTTCACAAAGGCCGCTGCGGCTTCTTCCGCAGAGCCGCCGATTTCACCGATCATGATGATTGCTTCGGTGTCTGGATCGTCATTCAGCAGGCGAAGCGCATCAATGTGCGTGGTGCCGATAATGGGGTCGCCACCGATGCCGATGGCCGTCGACTGGCCGATGCCGCGCTGCGTCAATTGATGCACGGCTTCATAGGTCAGCGTGCCCGACTTAGACACGATGCCGATCGAGCCTTCGAGATGAATGCTGCCGGGCATGATGCCGATCTTGGCCTTTCCAGGAGAGATTACGCCAGGGCAGTTGGGTCCGATGAGGCGCGATGCAGAGCCTTTGATTTTGGCCCATACCTTTACCATGTCGAGCGTTGGAATGCCTTCGGTGATGCAGACAATGAGTGGAAGCTTTGCGTCTTCGGCTTCAAGGATCGCATCGGCGGCGAACGGCGGCGGCACGAAGATTACGGTCGCGTTGGCGCCGGTTTTTTCAACGGCTTCGGCGACGGTATTGAAGACCGGCCAGCCTTCATGAGTGGTTCCGCCTTTACCGGGAGTGACGCCGCCAACAACTTTGGTGCCGTAATCCTGGGCGCCCTTGGCGTGGAAGGTGCCTTCTTTGCCGGTGATTCCCTGCACGATCAAGCGTGTGTTCTTATCGACTAACACTGACATAGCTTTTAGCTCCTAGCTCCTAGCTTCTAGCTTTAAAGCCTGGATGAAAGCGCCCAGCATTTTGGAAACCTCGATACAAAGAGTCTCCACTTTTTGTGAAACCGCC
>CAILBQ010000806.1 GCA_903832475.1 uncultured Acidobacteriota bacterium
GAGAAAGCCATCCGTCGAATGGCTCACAATGTCCGTGTGTACGTGCTCGCCCAGCATGAATCGAACCGCCAAACCGCGAGGATTGGCATCCGCCGCGCTGTCGGGAATCTCCGGTATTCCGGTCGAATTCGAAAACCTCACCACCACCGGCGTCGACTCCCGGCGAAAATGAGGCGCCCGCGAAAGCCGATCCGCTTCCTGCGCTGGTTTGAACGTGCCGGAAAGCATCAATCCCTTGGCATGGGCCGGACGGAAGCCGGGGTGCAGTCCAAATATCTGGTCGAATTGCTGCAACAAATCCTGGGCAAGCGCGACGACTCGTTCATCCTGGGGAAGAGGCATGGGTCAGCTCCTGTATTTACGATCTCCGTTCAACTCCGCGCGCAAGAAACGCAGAGGCGTAGTGGCAGCTTAACAATTCGCCTCCGCGATGTCAGCTAGTCCTGCGCACCGGGCTTCGCGAATACCGAAGTCTCTTCAGCGCCCACCGCGCGGAAAGTGTATCCTCCGGGAATGCTGGGAAATAGAAGCTGGGACAGTTGGATCACCCAATACGCCAGGAGCCATCAGCATCCGCTGAACCAGCTCACCCACACCATCGGCATCCCCATGATCCTGATCTCCTTCGCGTTCATGCTTGCCGGGATCCTGTTTCGCCCTCTGCTCTGGACCGGACTCGCTCTCTTCGTACTCGGCTGGGCCCTCCAGCTCCTCGGCCACGCCATCGAGGGCAAACCACCCGAGTTTTTCAGCGACTGGCGTTTTCTGCTCGTGGGCTCCCGCTGGTGGGCAGCAAAAGTCCGCGGCAAACTTTAACTTTCCTGAAAGCTCAATGAATCGCCACCAGGATCCGCCGCTCCCCCCGAAACGGCATCCGCCCATGCGTCACCAGGAAGTTATCCACCATCAGCAAATCGCCCTTCTGCCACCGGAATCGCACCGTCGACCCCTCGATGGCGTCAGTCACAGCATTCAGTTGGCGCAACCCAATCCGCCCGCCGTCGCCAAACGTCGCATGAAACGGCCTCAGAAACGGATCGCGATAGCTCCCCTGGTACATCGCCCAGCGCACCAGCCCGGTCGACCGCGGCGAACTTAGAAACGTAGACACCTGGTTGAACCAGAGCATCTCGCCCGTCTCCGGATGGCGGCGCACCGCGGGAAGCACGTTGTTGATCTTCGCGCCCTCTTCCTTGTCCCAATCAACCCGGCTCCCATTCTCCCGGCAGCACCGCTCCACAACGCCAGGATCGTCCGTCGCAAACGCCGCCATCCAGGAGGTGTGCAGCGGCACAATGCGCTGGCGCAGCCGGTCGTGCAGATTCCATCGCGGGCCAAAAAGATAGCGATGATACGAAACACCTCGCTCCTCAAATTCGGCCAGCGTCTTCGCATCCATTTGCGCATAGATGACCCGCGCGTCAGCCAGCGGCGTCTCCCCGCCCCACCCCGGCTCCGTCTCGCAATAGAAAGCCAGGGCCCGCGGCGGCTCCGGCAGGTACGCCATCTCATTGTGCTGCGGAATCCGCAAATGCGCCGGGAAGCGCGTCGATTCATACACTCCCGCCATCACCTTGCCCCGCGGGCTGACGCCGCCAATGTACTCCTGCGAATCGCGAACAAACGCCAGCTTCGCCGCCTCGCGAAACTCCTCCGCCGACCCCAGCCCAAATCCCCGCAGCAAGATCGCCCCATACCGCGTGCGCAATGCCTCGTGACTGTCTCGTTCACACTCGAGCAGCCTCAACAAGGACTCTCCCGCAAACGCCTGGATCAATACCGGCAATTCGCGCTCATTCAAAAATTCGATCCGACACTCGATGTGCGTTTCCTCAGAGATTATTCAAATCCTAACCCCACCAGACCGCGTTCATTCACCGGCCCGCAGGACAACTTCTAAAAAACTGAACGCGGGGAAATCCTTCACCGGGAAAACATAAGAAATGAGATACGCTCTATGTCAAACGCCTAAACGCATGAAGCAGATCCATTCGATTTGCTGCGAAGGAGTCTTCCGTGATGAAAGACCTGCGAAAGGCCGAGCTCGCCCTGGCCTTGAGCCTCGGCATCGTCCATCTTCACTGGTTTCTCTCCCAGTTTGCAACGCTGACGTCACTGTCGGCGCCGCACCCCTTTCTCCTGATGAGTTCGCTGGTCAGTTTCGTCATGGATGCGCCGCTTCCGATTCTGATGGCCCTGCTCTCTTTCACGAAATTCCGGCCGTCCATCTCCCTTCGCATGCGGCGCATCTCTTTGGGAACTGCGCTCGTAGTCGCAGTCTTCGTAGCCATTCCGAATCTCGCAGTCCTCGCCAATGCCGTTTACAAAGCATTGCCCTACTTCGAAATCGTTCGC
>CAILBQ010000807.1 GCA_903832475.1 uncultured Acidobacteriota bacterium
AGTCCAGGTTATGGAGTTACATGCATTTGCGCATTTCCGACTGAAATGTGCATGCGAGGGTTAGGGTGCCATATACAAATGTATACGGCACTCAAAAGAAGCTACTTAAGCACCGTGAGGATGCCGTTGACTGGTTGGAAAGTATAGTTTGCGGCGGCGAGCGTTCCCTTGGCCGGAATGATGTAGTAGCGGCCGGGAGGGGTGGCGGAAGTCACGGTCGTGGTGAGGGCGGGCGCTCCGGTGACGACGGCGGCCGTGTCGCCGTTGACGAAGCCGGTAAGGGTGTAGGTGAGCGGCGGAACGGCGCTACCCTGAGTCATGGTGAGGTTGCTGGCGGTCAGGGTAAGAGGTGCTTTATAGACACCGACGGAACCCTCGCCGTTGGAGACAGTGGTGAAGGTGTAATTCGGCGCCTTCAGCGTTCCGATGCCCACGCCGATGGGGTAAAAGCCGACCGGAGTCTTGCTGGTGACGGCTGTGGTGAGAACCGGAGTTCCCGTCACGATCGAAGAGGTTTGTCCCAGGACGAAACCGGTCAAGGTATAGGCAGTTACTGAGGGTGGATTCTGCCCATAGGTGACAGCGACGTTCCTGGCCGAGACGTGTAAAACCGCGGGTTGGACGAGGACCGAGCCCTGCGTGGCCGCGGGAGTGAAGTTGTAGTTGGCGGAGGAGAGAGAACCTTTGCCTACGCTGATGCGATAAGTCCCAGGGCGGGTGGCGGCGGTTACAGCGGTGGTCAGGAGGGGTGCTCCGGTAACGACGCTTGAGCTATCCCCATTGACGAAACCGAAGAACCGATAGCCGGTCAGTGGGGGTGGGGCTTGTCCGTAGGTGGTGGAAACATTGAGGGCCTGGATGGAAAGGGGAGCCTTGTAGACGCCCACCGATCCCATGCCGTTGGAAACGGTGCTGAAGGCATAATTCGCCGCAGTCAACGACCCAACCTGTACGCCGATGGGATAGAAGCCGACGGGAGACTTTGCAGTTACGGTAGTGGTGAGTATCGGCGTGCCCGAAACCACGCTGGCGGTGTCGCCGTTGACGAAGCCAGCCAACTTATACGAGGTGAGCGGCGGCGGCGCGTGGCCGTAGATGACGGCGACATTGGAGGCTGAGATGGAAAGAAGAGCCTTGTGGATGGAAAGGGCGCCATCGACAACAACGATGAGATAATTTGGCGCTGCCTGTCCGCCGACGGAGGCGGTAATGGGATAGCTTCCAACGGGTGAAGCGGCGGTGGCGGTGGTGAACGGCGTGACCGTAACCGTATCTCCGTTGAGGAGGCCGTGGGTTGTGTAGGTAAAGGCGGGGTTGGCAGCGCCGTAGAGTCTCCATGCGCTGTGCAAGGTGATGGTGAGGGTGGGAAGGTTGTTGGTGCAGCTTCCCAATGGCACACTTTGCGGACGGGAAGCGACGGTCGACTGATCATGCGCCAGCGGATTGGGGTCGAAAGGGGCGGCGAACTTTGCCGCTGCCATGGTCGATCTGGATGGGCGCCACGTGGCTGCGGTCGCGGGAGATTTTTGTTTCTCCTGAAAGGGTCCTTTGCGTTGCGCAGGACGGGGGGCAGTACTCCGGGCGGATGCAGAGGAGCAGGGAACATAGCCTGGACTCAAACCGGCGGAGGAAGGCTGGTAGAGGGCATCTCCGCCAAAGTAGGCAGAATAGTTCCAGTCCGGGCCACCGCCGCTGGCGCTGGTTTGAATCATGCCGCTCTGTTGACTGCCCCAGGAACCGTACACCTGCTGCGGCAAATCGGGTTCACCGGGGCTGCCTGAGAGACCCGCGTAGCCGCCATTTAGAGGGGGCCCAGGCTGATTGGTGAAGACGGTGAAATCGACCTCCAGGTAGGTATACCCCCAAGGGCAGATTTCATAAACATTTGCAGAATTGACCACGATGGAAGTTCCGAGGTCGGAAGGAACAGGGATGTAGGGGGTCTGGTTGTTGACCGATCCGAGAGCAAATTTGCCGATGAAGGCGTTGCTGCCGGTTTTTGCCTGGTTGGTTGTCTGGAAGGCACCGCTGGTGGTTGGGAAATCGGCAGAACTGGCGTGGCCAGCAATGTAGACGCCGCCTGCGTTATCCAAAGCGAGGGCCATGGCGCCGTCGTCGAGGCTGCCTCCAAGGAACGTGGCGTAGTTCAGCACCGAAGCGGAAGGGTCGAGTTTGACGAGAAAGGCGGAATTGTCGGGGGACTTTGGTGTGGGAAGGCCGTCGGGGGTAGCGTGGAAGCCGCCAAAAGCTTCGGCACCGGGCACAGCTGCATACCCGGCTACATAAGTCGATCCGGTGCTGTCGACGGCGATGGCTGTGACCACGGTGTCGTGGCCTTCGAGGTGAGTGGAGTACGCGAGAGTGGCTCCGTCGGGGGAGAGCTTGGTCACGAATCCATTGAGATACACAGAATTGGAGCCGAAACCGGAGCCTTCCACGACGCCGTCCGTCACAGGGAAGTCAGTGGAACTGGTGCTGCCTCCTACGTATGCGGAGCCATGGCTATCCACAGCGATGGCTCGAGCGGATTCACCGCTGGTGCC
>CAILBQ010000808.1 GCA_903832475.1 uncultured Acidobacteriota bacterium
CAAGTACGACAATCCCCAGTTCGAGCAGATTTGTGGTGCCAAATACATGGCTCCACTCTTCGACGCGAAAACGACCACTGCCGAGCATGCCAAGGCTTGCATCGATCAGTTCGAGTTTCCAGACATTCCATGCGCTTACCCCGTCGTGTGGGTGAAAGCGCGCGAGGCGGCGCTGATCTGCGAGGCTGAAGGAAAGCGCCTATGCGATGCGCACGAATGGGAAGGGGCCTGCGCAGGCAATCTGGAGCCGCCGGACTACGGGTTCGATCGCCTCAAGGGTGAAGCACCGGAAGCCGCGATTCACCAGATGCGGCTTGCCCACAATCGTGTTGACCAGGCGAGCAAGAGCTGGAGTTACGGTCCCGAATATAGACAGGGGATTTGTGCGACGGGGAGCTCGAAATCGCCTGCATGCCCAGGCGGCAACTGGAAACTTTGCGGATCAAACACGTATCCTGCGGGCGATTTCCCCGCTTGTCACAGTTCTTCCGGGGTTTACGATCTGAACGGCAACGCGGCCGAGCACATGAACTTGCCCCTGAGCGAGCAGCAGATGGCGAGTCTCGGCAGCAAGGAACTCGGGTACACCGAGATGAAGGGGAGCTGGTTCATCTTCGACACGTACCGGGCGCATGAGGACTGGTGCCGGTGGCGGGCGCCATTTTGGCATGGCACGCGCGTCATGGCGGCCGATAGCCATGCAAATTATCACCTGGGTTTTCGCTGTTGCAAGACGCTGGAACCTACGAGCGGCATTGTTCCAACCGCCGGATCGCTTCGGCAACGGGTGCTGCAAGCGCCAGCACCGTGAGCCCGGTGGTCAAATACGCCGAGAACACCTCGCCAAGATCGATAGAGTCGGTGACCACGATGGAGTCCGGTTTGTCGGCACCAAACAGACGCACTGCCTCCGCGGAGAACGACGCGTGAGTCGCCGCCACGTCGACTCGAACGGCGCCAGCCTTGCGGCAGGCCTCAACGGCACGAATCACCGTCGTGCCGGAGCTGATGAGCTCGTCCACAATGATCACCCGGCGCCCTGCGACATCGCCGGCAAAAAGACTCCCGCTGACCACGCCGTGGTTGCGCGTCTTGTCCATGAAAGCGAAATTGACGACGCGACCCAACGCTGCCTGGAGCAGCTCTTGAAAATGGCGTGCACGCTTCGCCCCACCGATATCAGGGGTCGCGACGGCGTAGTCGTGACCCGCCGCATCCACGACGAAATGCTGCACGAATGTCGCGGTGGCGTCCAGGCGGATGGTCTCGCAGCGAAAAGCGTTGTCAAACGAAGCTGGATTGTGTACTTCCATCGCCAGAACTCGGTCGACGCCTACGGCCTCGAGCAGCTGGGCGACGTAACGAGTGCTGACCGGATCGCGATCTTGCGTGTGCCTATCTTGCCGGGCATACGCAAGGTAGGGCACGCAAGCCGTCACCCGTTTTGCCCCAGCATCCTTCAGCGCAGCAATTAAGAAGAGCAGCGCACACAGCCGATCGTTCGCGGAGCCGAGCGCGTCACCAAACAGCGATTGGAGGACGTAAACCGAAAGCCCGTGAACGCGTTCAAGCGGCCTAAGCATTCGCTCGCTGGAATCGAACACAAATTCCTCAAGAGGGCTTAGAGAGATATCCAGCGCGGACGCCAGCCTTCCCGCAAACGCCTTCGAGGCGGACGGTGCGAACAGCACTACCGCTTCCATCGGCCGTCCA
>CAILBQ010000809.1 GCA_903832475.1 uncultured Acidobacteriota bacterium
GACTGGAGTTCAGACGTGTGCTCTTCCGATCTGGGGTGGTGTATGCGTGCTGGGGTTCGCACGAGGACAATGCGCCGTACTACGGGTGGGTGATGGGGTTCAAGGCGGCGGACCTGAGCCGGCAAAGCGTGTTGAACGTGACGCCCAATGTGGGGTATGGCGGGATCTGGATGGGCGGCGGGGCGCCTTCGGCAGACAATAACGGGAATCTTTACCTGATCACGGGCAATGGCGGGTTCGATGTGACGGGATCGACGGCGCCGAACAACGACTACGGGGACTCGTTTTTGCAACTGTCGCCGGGCCTCGGGATCACGTCGTACTTTACGCCGACGGATGAGGCGAACGATTTTGCCTCCGACCAGGATTTTGGCGCGGGCGGTTCGGCGATGGTGCTGAATGTGAATTCAGGAGCGCTAAAGCATCTGCTGGTGGGCGGCGGCAAGGATGGGTCGATTTACCTGCTGAACGGGGACGCGCTGGGCGGGCTGGGCGATGGTAACGCGCGGCAGATGTTCTACGCGGGAGGGCAGTTGTTTGCGACAAGCGCGTTCTGGAACGGCACGCTGTATATTGCGCCGGTGGGTGCGCCGCTGGCGGCGTTCTCCTTCAACGCTGGGACGAACCAGTTCAATGCGACGGCGAGTTCGCTATCGACGACGTACTACGGGTTTCCGGGAGCGACACCTTCGGTTTCAGCGATGGGGACGAGCAACGGGGTGGTGTGGGCGCTGGATAACACGAACTATTGCACTTCGCAATCGCCGGGCTGCGGTCCGGCGGTGCTGCATGCGTATAGCGCTGCTTCGCTGGCAACGGATCTGTGGAATAGCGGCACGGCCGCGGCGGACAATGCGGGGTATGCGGTCAAATTCAGGGTGCCTACGGTGGCTATTGGGAAGGTGTACGTGGGGACGCGCGGCAACAATTCGGGAGGGAACTTTGGGTCGACCAGCGCGGATGGGCGGCTGGACGTGTTTGGGCTGAAGGCAAATTAAGCGGCGACGCTTTATGCGAATTGGCAGCGCCTAAATTGCCGGATTTCATGGCTCCCCACCAACATTCCTGCCTGAGACGCGAAAGTTAAGCAGAGATCTGCTTCCGATTTCGGTGCGATGGCTGTCAGTCTTGCGGACGGGGCATGTGAGACTCCAGTTCTGCAACGAAGCGGGGATCGAGTTCGGCCTTGTTGGGCGTGGTCTCGGCGAGTTTTACTTTCTGCCAAGCTTCAGGGTATTTGCCGATGCTGAATAGGGTCATGGCCCAGTTCTGCAGGTTCTTGGTGTTTTCTGGCGCTTTTTGGTGAATTCTTTCGAAGCGAGCGAACGCGTCTTTGAGTTGGGCTTCGTCCTTGTGTTTGGCACCGGCAATTCCAATGGCTTTGGCGTAGTCGACGGAGAAATTGAGCTGGTCGCCAACGAATTTTTCGGCTTCGGCGAAGAGCTTCAGGGACTCATCCATTTCTCGCCGGCTGGCTTCGACGGCGGCCATGCCCCAGAGCGCAATGCCATTGTTGTTGTTCAGGAGCCAGGCCTGGTTAAAGCGGCGCATGGCGCCGTCGAGATCTCCCTGGGACAGGTACTGCCAGCCGCGTGCGGCCATATCGGCGGAGGCCTTCTTCAGGTCGCCGTGATAATCCTCGCTCATCCCGGAGATGAAAACTTTGTCGGCAGCTTCCTGCCAGTCTGCTTTCGCTCCAGAACCGTATTTGGGAAGGAGATTGCGGTCGTCGGCATGAGCAAGAGGGGCGGAGAGAAGAAGGCCAGCAGTCAGGAAGATACAAGCCAGTCGCATCATGGACACACGTAGAGTTTTTCCCTTCGCTGACGATGGAAACGAGTATATCCACTTGAGGAGCGACGTGTTGGGTAGAATGATCCTGCATTTCCGAAGAATCTATTGGTGGAGGGAAAGGGATGGACGGCCAGTCGCTGTCGATGATGGCTTTGTACGTGATGCTGTTGTGTGGCTTGATCGTGGCTGTGCTGTTTCTGCTGACGCTGCAGCGGGCGCTGAATACTTGCGCGCCAGCGTCCAGAACCATGAGGCCGGGGATGATCTGGCTGTGTTTGATTCCGGGGGTCGGGCTGGTGTGGCAATTTTTTGTGGTGGTGCATGTTGCGAAGACTTTCGCGAATGAGTTTCGCAGGCTCGGGATTGCCGGTCCGGGCCCGGCCCCGGGGCAGGCTGTCGGCATTGCCTGGGCCGTCTGTAATTGCGTAAGCCTGATCCCATTTTTTGGCCGCCTCGCCGTGCTTGTTGGCATGGTGCTTTGGATCGTCTACTGGAACCGGGTCGTCAAGTATTACCGCATGCTTGAGACACACCAGGCAGCGGTTGCAGCATCGGCGATTGGGTGAGATGGAGTTGGATGGACTGGCATGCGTGTTCGAGAGTTTATGGATGATTCAACACTGATCCTGAAAATCATCTTGTCCGGAAGGTCGAAACTCAAACAACGTGCTGCACAATTGAACGACTATCCAGGCTCCGTGCCGTCTATATTCAGCGTAGGAGGGAACTATCATGCTTGTCCTCCGTTTCTCACTCGTTCTTCTAATTTTGCCGGCGCTGCTAGCTTCGGCTCAGACGGAACGCAAGACCCAGGCCCAGAGCGATCAGCTTAACGGGCCGGTCCACTCCGTCACGACTCAGGTCGTGATGGTTCCGATCAAGTGGAGTCAGCCTGCCGGCCCGAGCCTGATCTATCCCATCTTTTACAGGGAGTGCGAATACGATTCCGAGGGGAACCGCATTCGATATGGGCAGAAACAGCCGGACGGCAGCTTTGTCGGTGAGGCGGTTGAAATCGTGCGCGATGGTGAGCGCCACGTGATTCAGCGTACCCGGATCAACGCAGCGGATGGAAAGGTATTTGAGCAGGAGAAGGACGGACCTTTCGGACCGGTGGAAGAGACTTACTTCGATGGGCCGGTGGTGCGCTCGACGAAGAGCTACGATCGGCTGGGCAATCTCTCCGAGTGGCTTTCTTTCGACGCGAGCGGACAGCAGGTATCGCGCTTCATGACTCGCACCAATGCGGACGGCCAGTGGACGGAGCGCGCGAATTGGGGAAAGGACGCGCAGTTGGAGTATCGCGAAACATACGATCCCGAGACTGATTTTCAGCGTTTTGAAAGCTACGACGAGTCGGGGGCCGTGCGCGTTGCTTTCACGTATTCGCACAACAAGGTGCAGACTTTCTGGGAGGCATCGGATAAGCCCCACCAGTTCGGCGATTCGTTCACGACGGATCTGGAGAAAGGCAAGATGGACACGTACACCTGTCATAAAGACGGCGCCTGCGACGTGGCTCATGTGCAGTTCACTTACGCCAACAGTGCTACTCATCAATTCCCGACCACAGCAGAGTGGCGCGATGGTGCAGGCAAGCTGCTGTATGCGACGTGGTGCGAGTACGAGTTCGACGACCAGCACAACTGGACGAAACGGACGGTGTGGGTGCTTTCGCCGGACATTCCTGAGCGCACACTAGACGAGACCGATACTCGCGTCCTCAGCTACTGGTCAAAGTAGCTGGGCCGGGCTGTACCGATGCGCATCGCGGACAGACCCACGCGTTCGCGAGTGTGCATGCGAATGCAGTCGGAGTGAAGGCTAGATTTGTTGCGTGACTGTGAATTTGGGGTGGAGTGGTGGACGGCCCGGATGGCTGGTGGTCTGCGGTTGTAGGATTAGAAGCGGTCCGATGGTTTTGGGGCCGCTGGAATTTCGGGTTGTGAGGTGTGATGGACGAAGGGAATTGGGTACTGCTGATTGCCAGCGAGGTGGGGAATACGGACTCGGTTTCGGACCGGGCGATGGAACGGCTGGTGGATGCGATCAGCAAAGAAGGGTACGAGGTGGTCAGGACGACCACGCCCGAGGATGGATTATCGCTGGTGAAGAGCGATCCTTCGCACTCGGCGATTTTGCTGGACTGGGACCTGGAGGGCGAGGATCAGTTTGCGGAGAGCGCGGCGCTGAGGATCATTCGAGCGGTGCGGCGGCGCAATAAGAAGGTGCCGATCTTTCTGATTGCCGACCGCACACTGGTGAGCGAGTTGCCGCTTGAAGTGGTGCGGCAGGTGCATGAGTACATTCATTTGTTTGGGGACACGCCAGCGTTTATTGCCAGCCGCGTGGACTTTGCCGTGGAGCGGTACGAGGCGCAGCTGCTGCCTCCGTATTTCAAGGCGTTGAAGGAATACAACGAC
>CAILBQ010000810.1 GCA_903832475.1 uncultured Acidobacteriota bacterium
GTGCCCTGTTCACTGAGGTGCTGGCGGAAGTAGCCTTTGCGGTGCAGCAGCGTGAAGGCGACCAGAGGTGTGCCGAGGTCCGCGGCGGAACGCAGGGTGTCGCCGGCGAGAACGCCGAGGCCTCCGGAATAGGTGGGCATGCCCGGATTGATCGCGATCTCCATGGAGAAGTAGGCGATGACGCCGGCTTGCGGGAAAGGCTCGGAGGAGAATTGCTTAAGGGATGAGGAGTTCGACATGAGGTGGTGGTCTCCGTGTGGCGAATGGGCGGGTCGGCGGGTTGGGACCGACGTGGCCTGGGCCGAGCTTACTTTTTCGGGAATAAAGATTTCGTCATTTCCCGAAAGGGGTCCGCTGGTTTGATCCAATACGAATTCTCGGTAGGGGAACCTGACGTGATTTTAGCAAGGTGCCTCTGTCGGGAATAGGGAAATCTCGCCTGCTCTGACTTGCTCCGAGGTTATCGGCGGGTGCAAACTTCGCCAATCCCACGATGGTGCAGTGTTGCTGTACCCCGTAAGTAGACGGGAGAACAGAGCTTGGGAGCACCAAACTGGGAAAGACGAATCCAGGCCCATCGACAACGTATTGCCCAGTTTGATGAGGATTTGTGCAGGGAAGCCGGTCAGCGCTTCAAAAAAGTAAATAAAAAGGCTACGGGATGAATAAATCTCCTAAAACTATCGCTTTCCGGGCTCGCATCTGAGTTGGTGTTTGCACGATCGCGAGGTCTTGAACCATATTCTGAGACGCCGTCATGCGAGGCGCGATGAAATGGCGTGCGCTCCGTCCGAGGCGTGGCAAATGTGGATTTCGGGAGTGATGCCGGTGGCCTGCTGGTACAGACGGCCCAGCGAGGCGGCGAACGCGGAGGCTTTATCCTTTTCCACAAGATTGATGGTGCAGCCACCGAAGCCGCCGCCGGTCAGGCGTGCTCCTAGGAGGCCGGGCAGATTCTGGGCTAGATCTACCATGGTGTCCGCCTCGACACAGCTGGCTTCGAAGTCCTGGCTGTAGCTGACGTGAGCTTCGTGCATAAGGCGGCCCAGGGTCTTGAGGTCTCCGGAGTTGAGAGCGGCGGCGGCAGCCACGGTGCGATCGTTTTCAGTAATGACGTGGCGCGCGCGCTTGAGGGATTCCGGAGGAATCTCGTGCCCCCAGGCGGCCAGGTCGGCAACGGTGGCGTCACGAAGAAACTTGATCTCAGGCCGATGGGTGGCGAGGATGGCGCAGGCTTCTTCTACGGAGGCGCGGCGACTGGTGTAGCCAGCCCCGGCGACGGAGTGCTTGACCATGGTGTTGGCGATCACCAGGGCTACATCTGTGGGAATGGGAACGAGCTGGAAGCTGAGGTCTCGGCAGTCGAGCAGCAGGGCGTGGTCGGCCTGGCCGTTGGCGGAGATAAACTGGTCCATGATGCCGCAGTTGGCGCCGACGAATTCATTTTCCGCGCGCTGGCAAAGGCGAGCCAGGCGTGGGCCGGGAATGGTAGCGCCGATCAGGCCGAGGACGGCGGTGGCCGTCGCCACTTCGACGGAGGCCGAGCTGCTGAGGCCGGAGCCGAGCGGGACATCTCCCCACAGGCTCAGGCTGAGCGGCGGGATGGTATAACCCTCACCGGCGAGGATAGCGAGAACCCCGAGAGGATAGTCGCTCCAGTGGCCGGTTGCGGTGTTGGGCAGGGAAGAGGCGGTGTAGGCGCGCTCTTCGCCGAAGTTTTCGGCGTAGAGAACGACTTGGCCGTCGCTGCGAGGAGAGATGGCAGCCAGGGTTGCGAAGTCAATGGCGGCCGGCATGACGAAGCCTTCGGCATAATCGGTGTGTTCGCCGATCAGATTGACCCGGCCCGGCGCTGCAAAGAGCAAGGGGTCGGCATGGTACCGTTCGCGGTGTTGGGCTCGCAGGATTTCGGGATCTTTCATGGGTATGTTCCTCAGGAGAGCAGGGAATCTTCAGTGGTAAAGCTTGTCGTGCGACCCCTCCGATGTTGTCCCGGAGTGCATGGCCGGTCTGTATCTGCTTGAATCTTAATTGCTTCTGGTCTCCGGGAGAGGACTGATTTCTAGATCCATGAACCAAGTGACGGTGTCGCCTGGCTGAAGCGAACGTGACCACGCGCCGGTTTCAGCGAGCGAGTCGACTGGGGCGGTCGCGGGCTCGAGCGCGACGCAGACTTGTTTTGGGCCTTCTTCCTCTGGCCATCCCCCGTAGCAGAGCCACAGGCCAAGATAAGGGGTAACCCTCGGGTCGAACCGGACGGTGAGGCGTAGGCCTACGGAGGGACGGTCCAGGCTTGCCCAGCCTTGCTCGAGCGGGCCGGCGGAGAGCTTGTCGCCGATGCCGGTAGACGAGTCCTGGGCAATGCTCAGGTCCAGCGGGACGAAAGCGTCTGGGCCTGAACCTTTCAGCTGTGCGATGGGCCAGGAGACCGCGTCGCCATGGGAGCCGAGGCGTTTGCCGGCCGAGCCCTCGACGTGCAGCGAGCGGGCCGAATCCGGAAGCCGAACCTGGTCGCCGGGAAGAACGGCAAAAAGCGGATGCGCAGACCACGACCATGGCACATCAAAGGCGCCCAGATTGGTCAGAGAATAAAGAAGTTGCAGCTTCCATCCGGCTGAGGGCGAAGAGGAGATGGGCGAGAGAATCAGCGACCGGGTGAGTTGAAGCGGCAGGGAAAAACAGCGCGCGCGGAGGGTAGCCGAATCGGAAGTCGTGTCCAGAATTTGCCAGGGCACTCGCCAGAGGTCGCCATGGTCGGGAATTTTAGAAGTTCCTGCAGCAGTGGGGATGGAACACTGGCCGACCGAGGGAAGACATTCATCCCAGCCGCTGGCGTCAGCCTCGGCAAAACCCATGGTTGAATTTCGCGGCGCGTAGGGGTGAAGGGGAGCCTGGAGGAGTTCGTGATCGCGAACGCGGAGGGAGGCTATCTTTCCGCCCAGAGCAGGCAACAGGAGCAGGGAGCAGTCGCCGGACTGGATGACAACGTTTTCTCCCGAATCGCTCAAATGTGCCTCCCGCAAGGCAAATTTAGACTTCCTGTTTCAACGGTTTGCCGTATTGCCTCAGGTTGCCGCCTGCCGCGCAGCCTGGTCCAGCCGTGCCCAGATTGCATCCAGCCAGTCGACATGTTCGGGCTTCATGAGCACGGATCGCAGGCAGGTCACGGAATCTTTACGATCGCCACCTGGCTCGTTGTCTTGAGTTTCGATGGGGAAAGTCATCCTCGGTAATTGTACAAGCGCAAGGTGCAGGTCGAGAGTCGCGCTAATGTCGAAAATTCTTTGCGCAAGCCGGGAGCTTTCCTTGCCGGAACTGGCTTGGACCTTCCACACGACGATATCAAGTTCAGGCGGGGCTGAGAAAGCGGTAAATCGCGGGTCGTGGCGCAGGCGGCGGTCAAGCTCCAAAGCAGCGCGACGTCCCGCAGCGAGGCCGCGCGCGAACTCGCCGCCGGGGGTGAGGGGCAGCATCTGTTGGGTCGCCCACAGAGCAACCGCGGCGGCTCCGGCGCGGGAACACTCCAGGCTGATTTCGCCAAGATGCAGTTCGTGCGAGGTGAAGTAGGTGTAGGGCGAATCGTGCTTATAGAAGCGCCCAATGGCGGGATCGGAAAACAGTACGCAGCCACATCCGTAGGGCTGCAGGCCGTGCTTATGCGGATCGACGACGATCGAGTCGGCCCGGTCGATGGCTTCGAAGGCCAGACGGGCGGGGGCGTCGAGCGAATCGGCAATGAGGCGGAAGTAGCCGCCGTATGCCGCGTCGACGTGGACGCGAAAGCCGTACCGGTCCCGCAAGGCAAGGATTTCCGGCAGCGGGTCGACCGAGCCCAGGGCTGTCGAGCCAAGCGTGGCCACCACGGTGCCAACATCCCCCTTGCGAAGCTGGTCTTCCA
>CAILBQ010000811.1 GCA_903832475.1 uncultured Acidobacteriota bacterium
CGTGGAGTTCGATGTCCCCGAATACGCTGTGCGCTACAGCTCTAGCGAAAACGGATTTGTGCTGAAAAACCTTTCCGACAAAGCGCGCCGATTCAACGTGGATTTATCCGCACTCGGCTTCCATGCGCAACATTTTCGACAGGCGGCCAAGTTCGGAGACCAGGTCGTCGATGCGCGCTCGACGTTGACCCTGTCTTCGCAGGAGGAAGTGCGCTGGACTCCGCAGAGATAGTCAGTGACCGCTCCTGTGATATTGGTTGGGAGCGCCGGGCGTTGGGACGTCGTTCGAGACCTGAGCTCCTCTGGCATGGGCTCGGGTCAAAGCGGCGGTGAGAGTGATGCCACTGCCGGAAATCGGCACGCCTGAGGCATGCGCGTGAGCCAGTGGCCTGGTGAGGGTGATCATTCCGCCGCCGAAGCCCCGGACCGAGGAGATGACTGCGGTCTCTTCGTTGGCCCCCACATCAATCGTGATGGTTTGACCTTTGCTGAATCCCATCGTATTGCCCGCGGGAAGTACAGTCGCTCCTGCCGCGCTGGTATTCCGCACCGTGGTCGCACCTGCCGTCCCAACGGTCGCGATGATGGCGTTCTCCGTATCGGCACCCGCGTCGACAATGATCTTCTGGCCGGCGCTGAAACCTTCCACACTGTCGACCTTGAGATTGGTTGTGCCGGCAAACGAGGCGGTCGCTAAACTGGCCGCGGCTTGAGTCACGAAGTCGTCGCAGTTGCTGTCTGTGTCTGCGCCATCGGGGAATCGGCCTGCACTTGTATTGGTGGCGACCGGAGCCGGGGCTATCGACCACAGCTCCAGAATTGAGTTGGGTGCGGGCGCATAGCAGCCGCTTGCGTCTGCCCCCGAAGCAGCCTGGTACCCTTCCGCCGCCCAGGGATCCGCGATGGCCCCGTAGTTGAGGCTGTCGGCAACTACTCCAGAAGCATCCCGCAACACCATGCTGCCTTCTTCGATGGTGATGGTCCGGCCAAAGATCGGGAATGTGGTCGTGAGCTCTGGTCCGCCGAACCACTGATTCGGTACCGGCGTTCCCTGGTAGCCCGCCGTCTTCACAGCTTCATCGCGTACGGCATCGTCGACTTCATGGCTATTGCTCAGCGGCTTGTCCAGCGTTATGCCGGTGCCCAGCGCCTGGACTGGCTCATTGCTTGCATGGGCAAATGCTGTGGCAGGTTGAAAGCTGATTCCCGTGCCACGATCGCTAAAGGGGAGGTTCGCCGCATGTTCAAATTGGAGAGGAGCAGCCAGATCGAGTCCCGTTCCGGGAGAGACTACCCACTCGTCCGCAACGTGGGATTTGCTCAGCGCAGGCGTGACATCCAGCGCAACCCCGCCTCTTGACATGCTGCCTATGGCGGTGACAGTAACCACCTCCAGGCTGGCGGGCGTGCCGACCGTGATTTTGTCCCCCAACGCAAAACCCTCTCTTCGGCGGACGCTGATCTGCTTCGCGCCTGCGCTCGCATTGGCGGCGAGATTGGTCTTGGTCGCCGTCGTTCCGACATGCGCCACGGTGATGGTTTCGATCCCGTGACCCATACTGTCAACGTCCAGCCTGATCTTGTCGCCTACCGAAATGTCAGCAACCGACGTCACCTTGATGTTTCTCGCTCCGGCAGGTGCGTTCAATGCCAGATAAGCTTGCGTGCCTGGCTTGCCGACGTCTGTCACCGTGGCGATTTCATATTGCTCCGTGGTGTTGCCGACGGCAGGGTACGTGGCGCCGTATCCAAGCGCGATCCTCTGTCCGATCGCAAAGCCGGAAACGCTCTCCACCGGCACATTCGTCGAGCCGGGACTTATGGCGATCACCGGTCCGTCAGGCAGCGGCTGCCACACCGTTGTCTGTTGACTCGCAGCCGTGCCCAGGCTGGCGATCTTGCGGGTTTCCGCGTTTGAGCCTATACCGACGCTGATAGTGTCGCCTGCGGACATTCCCTCGATGGTCCTGACATGGAGGATGCTGTCGCCCGCGTGCGCTGGGACAGCCAGGCCGGAATTGGAGAGACCGAGCAGGTAAAAGCCGCCGGCGGCAAGGCTGGTCCCGGCCGGGATCTTGATCGAAGAGAGAACAGCATCGTGAGCGGGGTGTTCGGTCAACGTCCAGTTGGAGAGATCGACGCCCTGTGAACCCGCGTTGTAAAGC
>CAILBQ010000812.1 GCA_903832475.1 uncultured Acidobacteriota bacterium
CACATCCGGAGCAATTCCTGCGGCCGGCCAAAGCGGCGGGGTTGCTGACGCCGATTCCGGAGCGGCTGCGGCTGCTGCAGCGGACGGGCGTCGATGCTGTGCTGGTGGTGCCGTTCACGGCGGAATTTTCCTGCATGAGCGCGCGGGAATGCGTGCGGAGCATGCTGGTGGAAACCCTCGATGTGAAGTCCATTCATGAGGGCGCGAACTTCCGGTTTGGGCATCGCGCCGAGGCCGGCGTCGACGAGCTTGCGGCGTTCGGGCGAGAGTTTGGGTTTTCGGTCAAGGTGCACGAGGCGGTCGAGACGCATGGTCTGGTGGTTTCGAGCACGGCGATCCGGCAGGCGGTGAGCGGGGGCGACATGCGCCGGGCGCGTTGGATGCTGGGACACACCTTTGCGATCTGTTCCAAGCCGGCGAAAGGCCGCGGCATTGGGACGAAGCTGCTGGTGCCTACCATCAACCTGGCGGCCTATGCGGGTTTGGTGCCGGCGCTGGGGGTTTACGTCACGCGGATGACAGTAGGCGGCATCGATGAGGCCCGATGTTTTCAAGCCATCACGAATGTTGGAAATCGACCGACGTTTGGAGCGGATTCGTTCGCGATTGAGTCGCATTTGCTGAATTACGATGCGGATCATCCGGTGGAGTTGATGGAAGAGACGCCGCTGGAGCTAGAGTTTCTGCTGCGGCTAAGACCGGAGGTGGCCTGGCCTTCGCCGGAAGCACTAAAGGCGCAAATCTTCAAAGACATCGAGAAGGCAAAGCGCTATTTCCGGCTGATTGCCACTTAGCCGACCCACGTTGAGAGCTTGATCGAGAAAGCGTCGGCCTATAATCGGAGCAACCTGGAGATCTTCCATTTTGAAACCCCTTCGGTTGTCGATGTTCGCGTGTGCTGCCGTTTGTATTGCAACTTCCCTGATCGCGCAGAATCAGGCGGCAGTTTATCCGTTTCGCGATCCTTCACTGGACCTAGAGAAGCGCATTGACAGCGCGTTGTCGCTCATGACTGTCGATGAGAAGATCGAGAGCTTCAACGATAAGGGAGTTGCGGTACCGAGGCTGGGCATTCCAGGCTCTCCGATCGGGGAGGCACTGAGCGGGGTGGCGCTGGGGGGATTGATCGCCAACCTGGGTGCCGTTGTGCCTGGACCGGATTTTGGCAAGCAGATGCCTGTCACGCTGACCACGCAGTTTCCTCAGGCTGTCGGACTGGCGCGAACCTGGGATCCCAGACTCATGCGCGAAGCCGGGGACGTTATTGGGTCAGAGGCGCGGTACATCCACGAGAACAACTTGAATCCGAAGTCGTTTTTGGTGCTGTTGACGCCGAATGCAGATCTGGCCCGCGATCCGCGATGGGGTCGCGACCAGGAGAGCTACGGGGAGGACGCGTACTTCAACGGCGCGATGGCGGCTCCATTTATTCGAGGAATCCAGGGGGAGGATCCAAAGTATTGGCAGGCGGCTTCGCTGGTGAAGCACTTCCTGGCCAACAGCAACGAGAATAATCGCTACGGGTCGTCTTCCGACTTCAGTCCCCGTCTCTTGCGGGAGTATTATTCGGTGCCTTTCCGCCAGGCGTTTGTGGATGGCGGGGCTCGGTCCTTCATGGCTTCCTACAATGCGTGGAACCATGTGCCGATGACGGTGAATCCAATTCTAAAGTCGCTGGCAGAGAAGGAGTGGGGCGTCGACGGAATCATCTCGACCGATGCCGGCTCTTTGCAGAATCTGGTCATGGCCCATAAGGCTTATCCCGATCTGAGCCATGCTGCGGCTTCGGCCATCCACGCAGGCATCAACATGTTTCTTACGGTCGGCGAGGACTGGCGAAGCGCCGTCAAGAGCGCGCTGGCTGCCAAGCTCATCTCGGAAAAGGATCTAGACGATGCCCTGCGCGGCAGCCTGCGGGTTCAGATCCGATTGGGACTGCTCGACCCGCCGGGGAGATCTCCCTTCACCACGATGAAAGGGCAGCCGAATCCCGTAGAATCCGCGGCCCACAAAGCCATCGCGCTGCAGGTCGCGCGTGAGGCTGTTGTACTGCTCAAAAACGCGAACGGGATGCTGCCTCTCGACAAGAAAAAGCTGCATTCGATTGCCGTCGTTGGGCCGCTCGCGAACGTCGTCTATCCGGATTTCTACGGAGGCACGCCGCCCTATGCGATTACTGTCCTCGACGGGATTCGGCAAGAGACAGGATCCGCAGTGAAGTTGGTGACTGCCGCCGATGCAACCGATGCTGCCGCGGTGACAGCCGCGAAGTCCGCCGATGTGGCGGTGGTGGTCGTTGGGAACAACCCGACCTGCGGACGAACTCCGCAACAGCTGCTTCAAAGCCTGATGAGCAGTGTCGCCCCGACGGCAAGCTGCGCTGTCCCGGGAGAAGGTATGGAAAGCAGCGACCGGCAGTCGCTTGAGCTGACGCAGGAGGCGCTTATTCGCGCGGTATACGCCGCGAACCCGCAGACCGTGGTCGTGCTTGTCGCCAGCGCTCCTTTCACCATCAACTGGACGGACGAGCATGTTCCCGCTATCGTCCACACCTCGCACAATGGCCAGGAGGAGGGTCGCTCCATTGCCGATGTGCTGTTTGGGGAGTACAACCCTGCGGGCAGGCTGGTGCAAACGTGGGTCAAATCCGAAGCCCAACTTCCGCCGATGATGGACTATGACCTTTCCCATGGACGAACCTACATGTACCTGAAGGACAAGCCGCTCTATCCCTATGGATATGGATTGAGCTATACGAAGTTCGAATACGGTGGCCTTCGAACGGATTCGGACAAGCTGACCAAGGATGGGGAACTCGAGGTCTCTGTCGATGTAACCAATGCCGGTGGGCGCGACGGAGATGAAGTGGTGCAGATGTACGTCCGTCATCTTGGCAGCAAGGTCGATCGGCCTATCAAGGAATTGAAAGGCTTCGACCGAGTTTTCATTCCCCACGGACAAACAAAAACGGTGACATTGAAGTTGCCGGCGAGGCAGCTCGGCTATTGGGACGAATCGAAAAATCAATGGGTCGTTGAAACTGAACCGGTCGAACTTCAGCTCGGCGGATCGTCGGCAGATGTCCGGATGAAGAAGACGATTTCAGTCGAATAGCGTATCGTGCTCTCCGCTGTATCGGCGTCGCGTTACTGGTCGGGACTTTGACCGCTTCGGATGGGGCCGCTGCTGAGGAATGCCAAGCTTCTCGCGCAGGCAGTCCGATTATGCGAGGAAGTCTCAATTTCAATGAAAAAGGCAGGCGCCCTCTACTGGCACGCCAGTGTGCAGGGCGGCTTCTTAGAAGGAAATGCGAAGTCCTGCCTGGGCCGCGAAGGGAATGCCGACCGTGGTGCCCGGGCCGAAAAAATCTCCTAGAGCGCCGCCCGGAATGCCTAGTTGCTTCAAGCTGTGAATTGGCTGCGTCGAACTGCAATCAGCGTTGAGACAAATGTCTGTTACGTTGCCTGCCTGGGCCTGGGCTCCAGGAACGGGGAGCGCTGCAACATTGGTGACATAATTTGCTCCCGGGTTATTCCGATTCAGCACATTGAAGCCCTCCATGAATGGCTCGACAGTCCATCGATCGCCGAGCTTGATAGGACGGCTAACTCGCAAATCGGTTTGCACATAGGGTGTCGCTCGAAACTCGTCGAGTGAGGTCGGTACGCCATTGACAGAGATGCGACCGCTGTTGTCCGCCGTGGTGATAGTGAAGGGGCGCGCACTTTCTGCCTGAGTCAGGCCGGTAACCTGGAATTTTGCTGGGGCCTGCCACGTGCCCGCAAGCACAAACCGGCTACGAACGTCTTCGCCGGATGGGCCGTAATCGCCCGGGCCAAAAGGATTCAAAGGATTGCATACACCATTGACATAGTCGAAGAGTTCACCAAGAACACATCCCCAAGTCTGCGCTTTGGAAAATGTGTAGTTGGCAATCAGGCTGAAACGGTTGGTCACGCTTCCCTGAATATGGATGAGAAGGCCGTTGTAACTCGACCGATTGTCCGAATGAAAAATGTTGACGTTTGGAACGTACGTGGCCTGATTGGGATCATCCTGCGCTAACTGCGGTGTGAACAGATTGACGCCGCCGGCAAAGCTATAGGCCCGATAACCGTGGTTGCCCTGCTCGTGGATGTAATCGGCGCTGGCTGACCATTTCTCGTTGAATGCATGCTGGATGCCGCCTGATATGTGGATGGCGTATGGCGTTCGGTAGCCGGAATCGATCACACTTGCAGATCCGCCTTCCGCTGCGCCTGGGATACATCCCGCATTTTCTGATCCGGAGGGATTCGCGACGGGGTCGACGCACGGTCCAGGAGCCACCTGTACGGCCTGCAGAGCGGTAGCCCAACCGTTCTGAGCTAGATCGTCGAAGTACAGGCCGAATCCACCGCGCAGAACCGTCTCACCGTTGGAGGTGGAATACGCAAACCCAATCCTCGGCGCTATCTGTCTGTGATCGTCATGCGGTGCTGCGGAAAGGATCGGTATTCCAAGGGCAGCTAGAGTGAGATATCCCGGATTTTGTGCCTGACTGCGGCCTGAGCCCTGCAGCAGGCCATAAGTCGTTGAGTAGCGGAGACCATAGTTCAGATTGAAGTGGTCGGAAACGCGCCACGAGTCCTGGGCGTAGGCAGCAAGCCGCTGAATGTCCTGAGCAAAGCCGCCACCGAGATTGGAAGTGGTGGCTCCCGAAAGATAGTCGGACGAAAATTGCGCCTTGTTGGTGAGGTAATAGACAGGGTCCTGAGGAAATTGATACAGAGTCTCTGTGTTGCCTGGGAAGGAACCGCCGAGCACGGGTTCGTGAATGAAGTTTATACCTCCTTCGAGGAGATGGCGGCCTCCTTGATAACTCGTATCGTAGCGCACCTGGTACTTCTCCTGGTTACGCTCGGAAGGGAAGAAAGTAATGGGAGTCGCAAATTGATTGTCACCGTACGTTTCAAAGCCAGAAACGGTAAGAGATGTCGAACTGAAAGGAAAAGCCAGCGCAAATCCCAGATTGGAGTTACGGGTCTGAGTAAGGTGCAAACCGCTTGCGTTGAGCGTCAACTTACCCAGCAACTTTGGAGTAATGATGAGCTGATTGCCGATCACCATGCTCAAGTAATTGTTGTGGGTGAGCAAGCCGGTCGACGGCAGGGTACCTTGTTGCACAAGGGCATTGTGGGTGGTATAGGTGTCGTTCGAAGCGCGAAGAAACCACTGGGACTTCGCAGACTGCGCCCAATCGAATCGGAGTAGTCCAAAATAATCGCGAAACGGGACGGGGACGATCGACGGGACGGGAATGCTGGAGACATTGGGAATGAGACCCTCGGCCGCCAGGGTGGAAAGGGCGTTGAACTGAGCAGCGCTGGCTGGGCTGTAGGCGATGCTCGCATCCTCATGGACAGCTTCGAGCGTAGAGAAAAACCAAAGTTTCGACGTGAGCAGCGGTCCGCCGAGTGTGCCGACGTAGTTTTGCCGGGAGAATGGCTGTTTTGGATTAGGGGCGGGGTTCTCAATAGGATAGCGAGCGTTCAATGCGGCGGCGCGCTCAAATAACGCTCCCTGCCCGTGGAACTGGTTACTGCCGCTGTAGGTGGTGATGACGACGGAACCAGCCGTGGTGCCCCCGGTGTCCGCGATTTCCTGCGAAGTGCGGATGGCAAATTC
>CAILBQ010000813.1 GCA_903832475.1 uncultured Acidobacteriota bacterium
CCGCGAGCTTCACCCGCTGCGCTTCCCCTCCAGACAGGGTGGTTGCAGACTGCCCGAGCCGCAAATATCCCAGCCCCACTTCATCGAGTACCGCCAAACGGTCCAAGAGCCGCGGAAGCCCCACAAAGAAGCGAAGAGCCTCCTTTACGGTCAGATTGAGCACCTCGTGGATGTTCTTACCCTTGTACTGAACGCCGAGAATCTTTGCTTGAAATCGCGTTCCGTTGCAGTCCTCACACGGCAACTCCACATCCGCCAAAAACTGCATCTCGACCGTCACCGTGCCGTCGCCCTCGCAGGTTTTGCATCGGCCACCGGGTATGTTGAAGGAAAAATGTCCTGGCGTCAGAGATAGCTTCTTCGCGTCAGGCTGGGCAGCGAACAACTCCCGAATCAAATCAAACGCCTTGATGTACGTGACCGGATTGGGACGGGGGGTCCGTCCAATTGGCGTCTGGTCAACCAGCACCACATCGTTCAACCGCTCCGCACCCTTTAAGTCTTTGAACAGTCCAGTTGGATCTGCGCCCTCCGACTGACCCAATGCACGGGCCACAGCGCGGTAGAGGACCTGGTGAACCAGCGACGATTTGCCTGACCCCGAAACTCCGGTGATCGCCACCAGCATACCTAGCGGAATTTCGACATCGACATTCTTGAGATTGTTGGCGCGCGCTCCGCGCAGGCTCAATATCTCCCGGCCCGGTTCCCGTCTTCGTGTCGGTATCGGGATCGTCAGGTGCCCAGAAAGGTATCGTCCAGTCAGCGAATTGGGATTGGCCAGGATCTCGTCGACGGTGCCTTCGGCAAGAAGTTTCCCCCCAAATTCACCAGCCCCTGGACCGAGATCAAGCAGGTGATCCGCAGCGCGCAGGACATCGGGATCGTGTTCAACGACGAGGATGGTATTTCCCAGGTCCCGCAGGTTCTTCAGAATCCGGATCAGCCGATCTGTGTCGCGGGTATGCAGTCCTATCGATGGCTCATCTAATACATAGAGGGCACCCACAAGCCGTGAACCAAGGGATGTCGCCAATTGAATGCGCTGTGCTTCGCCGCCCGACAGCGTGCTCGCCAGACGATCGAGCGTCAGATAGTCGAGCCCAACGGCGTCGAGAAAACTGATTCGCTCGCGCACTTCTTCGAGGATTGGCCCCGCGATCTCCTGCTGCATTGGCGTCAGAGTTAGCGCCGAGAAGAACTGTTTTGCCGCCGAAATGGTCAGCGCCGATACTTCGCACACGTTACGCTTGTTGATGCGCACGGAACGTGCTTCCGCGCGGAGCCGCTGCCCACGGCATTCTGGACAGACCGCGTACCCCCGATACTTGGAGAGCATTACCCGAACGTGCAGTTTGTATTTCTTGCGCTCCATCTCGGCAAAGAAGCCATAAATTCCCGCAAAGCTCGATCCCGATTTGCCCTTGTCTCCATACAGCAGCAGATCCTGCTGCTCGACGGTTAGATCCTGCCAGGCGACATCCAGCGGGAGATTCAATGCCTTCGCCTGGCGCTTCAGATCCGTGAACCAATTGCGGTATTTCGGCCGGTTCCATGGATCGATCGCGCCTCCCTGCAATGTCAAGGACTTGTCCGGAATTACCAGGTTCATATCGAAATCGATGGTATTCCCAAATCCCTGGCAGCGGGGACAGGCTCCGAAAGGGTTATTGAAGGAAAACAATCTCGGCTCCGGCTCCTTGGCCGGGCGATGGCAGGTCCGGCACTCGTAGGCCAAAGAGAATCGATGGCGGGTTCGGTCGGTCAACTCGGGATCCCGAGGAACCTCTTCGAAAATCACTTCGCCAGCCTCGCGGTAGGCAATTTCGGCGGCGTCAACGATGCGCGAGCGGTTGTCGGAGGAAACCACGATGCGATCGACAAGAACGAAGACGGGGAGGCTGAAATCCAGATCCAGCAGGCTTTCCGGACTCGAAAACTCGAAGATGCGCGAGTGTTGATAAAGGCGGTTAAAACCGTTGGCTCGCAATTCGACAAGCCGGGCTTTCATGGCCTCGGTCAAAGGGGACGGGTCAATCTCCTCAACCGCAGCTGCCGCCTTCCTGGTTTTGCGAACAGGCCTGGGAGTCGCTGTTTTCGATATTTCCTCACGCTCTTCAACAACGGCCGTGCGTACCGGGAAAACGGCATGCAGTCGCGTGCCGTCACCCAGCGCGAGGATCGATGCGGCCAACTCATCCATGCTGTCTCGTCCGACCAACCCGTCGCAGTGGATGCAATGGACGGTGCCGCAGCGAGCGTACAGAAGCCGCATGTAGTCGTATATTTCGGTCGCGGTGGCTACAGTCGACCGAGGGTTGCGAGTGGTGTTTTTCTGCTTGATTGCGATGGCCGGAGCCAGGCCGTCAATCAGGTCAACATCCGGCTTTTCAATACGTTCCAGGAATTGACGCGCGTACGCCGATAGCGATTCGACATAGCGGCGTTGTCCTTCGGCGTAAACCGTGTCGAAGGCCAGGGAACTCTTTCCGGAGCCTGAAACCCCGCTCACGACAGTCAACTTCCCGTGGGGAATATCGCAGCTGATGTTCTTTAGATTGTGTGTCCGCGCCCCGCGGATCGATATGAAGTCATTCAAAAGGAAGCACCTGGCAAGGCGGTAGAAACTCAGTCGATGTTCGCGGCGCCTCTGCGTCATCAGACGCGAACAAGGCACAAACATCCAACCTTCATTATAGGTGGAGCAGCCAAGCCGTTTGCTGTTACGACGGACAGCCGGAATGACCGCATGAAATCACCGGCCAAAGGGAGAAATATGCCGCGGCGCATTGATGCCGGCCGTCCGCCAGAATAACTTGAAAGACAAAAGTCAGCGTTTGAAGTGCTCGTCTTCGAGTTCTTCATTGCGCCGTTCTATCCGCTCTACCGCCTCGGGCTGCAGGCGCTGTAGGAGGGAAAGCAGCAAGCGAGGGTCGAAAGACTCCAGCATGTGGTCGGCATTCTCGCAGGGCTTGCCGCGAGGCGTGCAGATGATGATGACAGGCACATTCGGTGAAATCCTCTTAAGCCCGGAGATCAGATCGGAACAATCCATGTCATCTACACCCGCGTCGGCGACAACACCGTCAATCGCGGGAAATTTGGCCAGGGTTTGTACAGCTTCCGCGCTGCTATAAGCGGTGATTACATTGAATTTGGCGGTTTCTATGATCAGTTTGCGAGTGGAAATGCTGCTCGATGATTCACGATCCACCACAAGGAAACAGGGACGCATCATATTCGATAAATTCCTTTATTCGTCTTCCCAGCGAGGCAAAGGCCAGAAAAATAGCTCTTTCCGACATCCGTAGCGGCTGCGACAGGAAGACGTTACATCTCCACCTATTATGCGATATTTTTGTCTGCTTTTTCGGGTTTAGATTCATTTCTGGTCCCTCTGTCTAGTATTGGCGGCGTCTTTGCCGAGCCCCGACCCGTCTCGAGGCGGATGAGGAAGCCCCGGATATGATGGGGAATGGGAGATTTTTCGCACGCTGTTCATCATGGACTGAGCCGGCGGCGACTGCTGCAAGCGGGTCTGCTGGGTGGCCTGGGAATTGCCTTGTACGCCGGGGAAGTGGAACGTCACTGGATAGAAACCGCCCACCGGGACATGTTGTTGCCAGGGTTGGCTCCCGCATTCGAAGGGATGCGCATCGTCCAGATGAGCGACATTCACATGGACGAATTCACTGAGCCATTCTTCCTGCGCCACGTTGTGAACACTGTCAATTCCCTGAAACCCGAATTGGTGCTGATCACCGGCGATTTTGTCAGCGAATGGCCCGCCAGCAGGAAATTCGGGCGCGGCGCGGCTTGGCAATGCGCAGAGATCCTGGATCAACTCGATTGCCGTGCCCGTTACGGCGTCATGGGGAACCATGACGTGCTGGTAGGCAAAGGCCCGGTTATCGAGGCATTGACAGCGCACGGAATCAGGATCCTGGAGAACGACCACGTTGCCATCGAGCGCAATGGGGCGCGTTGGTGGCTGGCCGGCATTGACGACCCGCTGACAGGTCAACCTGATGCAGAAACCGCGATACCACAATCGATCCGTCACAACAAGAATGAACCCGTTGTCCTGATGTGTCATGGGCCGGACTACGCCGATGACTTGATCCACCTTTCCTCAGGTCAAGCGGTAAACCAGATGCTCAGCGGTCATACCCACGGGGGCCAGGTCAGGATTCCGTTTCTCCCCCCTACGCATCTTCCTCCGATGGGGCAAAAATATATCGAGGGTAGTTTTCAGGTGGGGCCGATTCAGCTCTATGTCAATCGCGGTGTTGGAACCGTCGGCGTCCCTTTTCGGCTGGACTGCCCACCGGAGATCACGCTCTTCACCCTGCGAAACTCCGAACAAAGTTGACTTGAAAGGCATCAAAGTCGTAGAACAGAGAACATGGCGATGAAGATCCGTTTCGGTGCGGCGATGATGAGCATGCAGTGCTGCATGTGCATGTGTCCGCTTGGACCCGTGCCGGTGACTCTGAGCCAGAAATTGCGGTAATCGCATAAGCCTTCAGAGAAACGGCCCGGGTCCAACTGGATCCGGGCCGTTCTGCATTTGGCCACGCCGTTTGCCTTAACGAACAAACGGCGTTAGAGCCTGTCTCACGATGACAACGACGTTTTGAACGAATGAGGAGAGTTTGCTATGGCTGATTCCAACGAAACCGCATTGCAGTTCGCCACTCTGGCCGTCCATGCCGGACAGGTGCCCGATCCCACCACCGGATCCCGGGCAGTGCCCATCTACCAGACAACCTCGTATGTCTTCAACAACGCCGAGCATGCTGGACGCCTCTTCGGTCTGCAGGAGTTTGGCAACATCTATACCCGGATCATGAATCCGACGACCGACGTATTCGAGAAGCGCGTGGCAGCATTGGAGGGCGGCGCTGCTGGCCTCGCGACCTCCTCCGGCCAAGCCGCAGAGACTCTGGTATTAACCACTCTTGCGGCAGCCGGGGATGAAATCATTTCGACGACCTCGCTGTATGGGGGTACCTACAATCTCTTTCATTACACGCTGCCCCGCCTGGGAATTACGGTGCGATTTGTCGATGCGGATGACTTCGAGGGTCTGAAGGCTGCCATCAACGACAAGACACGCGCCATCTACACCGAGAGTCTGGGTAATCCAAAACTGGACGTGGTCGACCTCGAGAAACTGGCGGCCATCGCCCACGAACACGGCCTGCCGCTGGTGGTCGATAACACCACCCCCTCCGCCGCACTCGTACGACCTATCGAGTGGGGAGCCGACATCGTGGTCAACTCCGCTACAAAGTTTCTGGGCGGCCACGGCACCACCATTGGCGGCGTCATCGTCGATGCAGGCAAGTTTGAGTGGGGTACGGGGAAAGCCGCGGCACGCTTTGCAGAATTCACCAGCCCCGATGCGTCGTACCATGGCCTTTCTTACTGGGAGACTTTTGGCAAACTCGCATTCATCTTGAAAGCCCGCGTTCAGGGTCTCCGAGACACCGGCGCTGCCCTCTCTCCGTTCAGCGCTTTCCTTCTGTTACAGGGTATCGAGACGCTGCACCTGCGATTGGAGCGCCATTCCGAGAACGCCTTGAAGGTTGCCAGGCATTTGGAAGCGCATCCCGACGTTGCGTGGGTAAATTATCCAGGGCTCGAATCGAGTGCCTATCACCAGCGTGCTGGGAAATACCTGCCAAACGGCCAGGGAGCCCTGGTCACTTTCGGATTGAAGGGTGGGTACGAAGCCGGTAAGACCCTGATCAATTCTCTGAAACTCTTTTCGCTGGTGGCCAACATCGGGGATGCCAAGTCCCTCGTGATTCACCCCGCCTCCACGACACATCAGCAGTTGACCGCCGATGAACAGGGAACAACCGGCGTCAGCGCTGACTTGGTGCGGCTGTCCGTGGGCATCGAAGATATCCGCGACATACTTGGCGACCTCGACCAGGCGATCGCCAAAGCAAGCGGTGCGGTTGAGACAGCAGGGCAGGACACGGTGCTTGTAGCACAATGATAGCTGTGACTGAGGCAGAACAGCGGAAGGGAAGGAGCTTGAAGAAAAGCGGCGCGACCGCACGTTCTTCGGCGACTTTCCTGCCGGCTGGCGGCTTGGATGCGGTGTCGGCGCCCGAAGCGCGCGATGTGGGCCGGGATGACTTTGCACCCGGGCCCCCATCGCCCACCTACGAGGGCGACTTCGTTCTGAATGGGCATCTACTGTTGGAGTGCGGGCGGACCCTGGTAAATCCCACGCTTCATTACGCCGTTTACGGACGGCTCAATGCGCAACGGGACAACGTCGTCCTTGTTTGCCATGCTCTCTCGGGGTCCGCACTGGTAGGCACCTGGTGGCCGGAGCTTTTCGGCAACGGGAATTTGGCTTCGACTGAAAAGGAGCTGGGAAGTGGCATCGTGGATGTCCGGCAAGACTGTGTCCTTTGCGTAAATCTGCTTGGATCTTGTTACGGGTCGACCGGGCCCGGCTCGGTCAATCCGGAAACGGGCGAAATCTACGGGGCAAGCTTTCCCCTTGTTTCCATCCGCGATAATGTGCGCGCGCAGGAGACTCTCATTCGTTCTCTGGGAATTGACCGGCTCAAGCTGGCAATCGGCGGGTCGATCGGCGGGATGCAAGTGCTGGAGTGGGCCATTTTATTTCCGGAAAGCCTCTCTCGTGGCGTCATTATCGGGGTAGCGCCCCTGGGGGCCATGGGGCTAGCCTTGAATCACCTCCAGCGACAAGCGATTCAACGTGATCCTGATTGGCTCGAAGGGAATTACCTCGCTCATCGGCAGCCGCGCAAAGGCCTTGCGCTCGCTCGGCAAATCGCCATGCTCAGCTACAAGTCGCCACAGCTTTTTGAAGAACGCTTCGGACGGAAACCTAACCGGAACGGCGAAGAGCCCTGGGCCCTCAATGAAGACGGAGGGGGCCTGGTGGGCGGACGATTCGACGTGGCCGGTTTTCTGGATTACCAGGGAGACAGGTTTCTCGAACGCTTTGACGCCAACACCTACCTTGCAATTCTCCGCACCATGGACCTGTGGGATCCGTCCCTCGGGTACTCCGCGGCAAAAGAGGCCTATAGGCGCATTCAGGCCGACCTCACCTTCATCGGAATCAGCTCGGACTGGCTTTTCCCGCCCGGAAGCGTACGTCGACTGGCCGAAGAGATTCGCGCCTGTGGGGTCCGTGCCGACTACCGTGAAATGCACACCGATCACGGTCACGATGCTTTTTTGGCAGAACAGGCGGAACTTCTCCGCCTTCTGCACTTTCCTGCCTGAATCACTGCTTGTCACATCGCGCCGGTGTTCTTATAATCCCCTCATCACTGCATGGAAGATGAGGCCAACCGGAACTCGGCCAACCCGCATCCTACAGCCCAGCAAAACTCGTTGGTCCCGTCTAACGTGTATGTCTGTGTGATTTTGTTTGCAGTCTGCGATTTTTTGAACTCCCAGGAGCCTTGAATGAAGAAGTTGTCCCTAGCGTCGAAATTGATGTTCAGATTCGCGCCCGTGGTTGTGCTGGCTGGCCTTTGCGTTTCCTCCGCTCACGTCCTCTTGGCCCAAGCCGCGCCCTCTGACCAGATCACCATTAAAGATCCTGCTGAGTTCAACGCTTATCAGAACGCGATCACGCAAACCGATGCAAAGGCCAAAGCGTCGGCGAGCGAAAGCTTCCTTTCGTCCTATCCGCAAAGCGTCGTCAAGAAGACTGTGCTTGATGGGTTGGTGGATGCCTACGCGACATTCGATCAGGCCAAGACGGTCGATGCCGCAACCAGGCTCCTCCAGCTTGACCCGAACAACCTGAAAGCCATGTACCTGATCGCCTTCATCAAGAAGCAGCAGGCTTCGCAGGCTGCCCAGAGCAATCCGACCCAGCAGGCTCAGTTGCTGGACGATGCAGCAGTCATGGCGCAAAAGGGACTGGCCGCCACCAAGCCGGCAGACGTCAAGCAGGAAGACTTCGACAAGCAGAAGTTGACCACTGATCCCTTCTTCCATTCGGTGCTCGCCTATGACGACATCGTTTCGAAAAAGGATCTGAAGGGCGGCATTGGCGAGTTCCGCAAGGAGCTTGAATTCCTTGCCGACAAGAATCCGGACGCAACCAAGGTTGCGCCCGCGCTGAACGATACCCTCATCCTCGGCCAAACCTACCTGCAGTTGACCCCTCCCGACCCGGTCAACGCGGTCTGGTTCTTGTCGCGCGCAGAAGATTTTGCTCCGGATAATTTCAAACCGACCATCGATAAGACGGATGCCTACTGGTACAAGCGCTACCACGGCAGTAACGATGGTTTCGCCGACATCAAGACCAAGGCTGCGGCGACGGTTTTCCCGCCCTCCGATTACTCAGTAAAGCCTGCCGATACACCTCAGCAGATTGCCGACAAGGTCGTTGCTGACACTCCGGACCTGTCCACTCTCGCGCTGGGTGACAAGGAATACATCCTGGCCAACGCGTCCAAAGACAACGCCGAAAAGCTCTGGGCATTGTTGAAGGACAAAGAAACCGAAGTCCCGGGCACGGTGATTGCGGCGACAACCACCCAGATTCAGGTTGCCGTGACGGACGACGCCAAGGCCGACAAAAAGGCAGACTTCACCGTAAACATGAAGGAACCTCTCAAGGACTCTGAGGTCCCGGCCGTTGGCTCCGACATCAAGAATCTGATTGGAGTGTTCGACTCCTACACGCAGGCGACGCCTGCACCGGCAGCCGGAGCCGCCGCCACACCAGCAGCGACTCCAGCCGCTGGCGACACAGCGGCCGCTCCCGCCGCTGCTCCGGCCACCGCGGGCGCATCACAGATCATCTTGCGCGATGGAGAACTCCAGGTAGAAAAGAAGAAAGCCGCTCCGGTCCACAAGCCGGCAGCGGGTCACAAGAAAGC
>CAILBQ010000814.1 GCA_903832475.1 uncultured Acidobacteriota bacterium
CGATGTCGGCGGCCACCTCGTCGCCGAGCGTCGCGGCATGCTCAGGGATTGAAAGCCTAACTTTAGTTGGGTTCAGCCCCGGCTGAAATACCCCTTCGATTCCAACTTCTGCTACATGCGCAAAGTCATGCGCGTATGGGATTCTCCAGACACTGGATCGCCACTCTGCTCCCTACGGCTGCGACCAGAACTTCTGGAGGTTTTATGCAGTCTGGATTGATACACGCTGTCATGACGTGGGCGATGACGGTCCCCGCAATCACCGCTTTCGCTCAGCCTAAACCAACAGTTGTCCTGGTTCACGGTGCGTTTCAGGATGGTGAAAGTACGTGGGCGCGAGTGCGTCGTTTATTAGAAAAGCATGGGTACAAGGTCATCGTCGTAACGCTGCCCGGGCGCGACAACGATGGCGCGGATCCGAAGACGCTAACCGCTGATCTCTATCGCGACACCGTGCTCAAGGCGATCGCTGGCGAGAAGAATCCTGTCGTCCTCGTGGGCCATAGCTTCGGCGGGATCACCATCTCCAATGTCGCGGAGGCTGCCCCAGAGAAGATCAAAGCTCTCGTTTACCTATCGGCCTACCTGCCGCAGGACGGCCAGTCCTTGATGGACCTTGCGAAAACCGATCGCGATTCCTTCATGAGCAAACCCGACAACCTTGTTCTTGCTCCCGATTATTCAACAGCGAGTATCAATCCTGAAGCGAAGGGCGACATCTTCGCCAATGATGCTAACGAGGCTGACCGTGCCGCTATCGTGCGGAGCCTCGTTCCCGAGGCCGCAGCTCCACAAGGGATGCCTGTAAAACTGACGCCCGCAAACTGGGGCCGCGTTCCGAAGTTCTACCTGGAGACGACCCAGGACCATTGCGTCAGTCCCTATCTGCAGGAACTGATGATCTCTCGCGCGACGCTGGTCAAGGTCACGAAGATCGACGCGGGTCACGCTTCGTACATCACGAAATCTGCTGACGTGGTCGCCGGCATTGAGGTTGCCGCCAAGCACGAATGACACAAGAACGCCGAGGCCAGAGTGCTTTCGCACGATAAGTCTTTTCGCAAATGGTTCTTCAAGTGAGGGGGATTGAAGATGCAAGACCTTACATCAAGTCCAGCACAGTTGCTTCGCTATGGCTCCGTAGTACGTCTCACCCAGTATGTCCCGAAACCGGAAAGCCATGGTTCGGTCGACCAATTCGTCGCCTCCTGGAAAGAGGAGTTTGGCGGAACACTACCGAGCGGTGTTGTCTATCGCGAACTCTGCCGTCAGGTTCCTGAATGGAGCCAATTGGCGAAGAAGGAGATCGACAATCCTGTTGACGCCGCTCTGATCGAATACCTGGTGGCTGAGCCTGGGGTCGAGATATCGGATATCCATGCTCTGCCCTCCTCGCAGGCCGATGCCTGGTCGATTGTTCAGGACCTGCACAGCGTAGCTTTCAGGTTTGCGCAGGACGAGGCCTCAAGAACTCCAGGTGCGTTGATGTTCAACCTCTTTGAGATAGATGGTCCGCCGGGGATGGAGCAGGGCTTCCTGATGGCGTGGCCGCCACGAGGCGAGTTCAAGATGAAGGAACCGGCGACGATCTCCACCGTACTTCATCAGCGGATGATGCCGGACGCCACCGTCAAGGCGTTCAACCGGGCTGAGGTAGTGAGCGCAGAACTGTACGCCGACGGGATCGACCGATTTGCCGTGGCTTTTCCGCGAGCGGATCGCAAACTCGGGACCTCAGAAGTTGCAGGGGCTAAACCTCCGATTCGAAGCCATCTTGGCCTCTTTGAATTTGTTGCAGCTAAGGAAGCGCCGGTTCCACATTCCGGCAGAACGATGAAAGCGGTCGTTGCACGGCAATTTGGGCCACCCTCGGTGCTGAGGGTGGAGAAAATTCCCTTGCCGTCTCCAGGGCCAGGACAAGTACGCGTCAAGGTCAACGCATCGTCGATCAATCCACTCGATGTCAAGATGCGTTCCGGAGAGGTTCGCCACATATATCCGCGCTGGTTTCCTGATGTCTACGGCTATTCCGCATCTGGAGTGATTGATGCGGTCGGTAGCGGCGTAACTTCAAGATCAATCGGCGAGCAGGTCTATGGGATCAACAACCCGATCATGCGGCACGGTTACGCAGAATATCTCTGTGGGCCTGCAATCAACTTCTATCCAAAACCCGCGGCGATGGACTTTGCAACAGCAGCGGCAGCACCTTCCATTTTTGCTACCGCGTACGGAGGTCTCTTCCTGCGCTACCAGCTCAAAGCCGGCGAGACAGTTCTGATTCACGGTGGCTCGGGCGTGATCGGCAGCTGCGCTGTTCAACTGGCAAAGCAGGCTGGCGCCCGGGTGATCGCGACCGCCTCTACTCCCAACGTGGAGCGCGTAGGCAAACTCGGGGCAGATCTAGTTGTCGACTACAAGACTCAACGGTTCGAGGATTTTGCGAAGGGAGTCGATCTTGTTCTTGACACCGTGGGAGGTGAGACTCGCGAACGTTCATGGAGTCTGATTCGCAAAGGAGGCGCACTGGCGTCTTTGTTGCCGCCGCCACCTGATCCGGAGAAAGCACAAGCACTGGGGATTCAGGCATTCATGGTGCATGGCCATCCCAACATCGTTGAGATCATGCCCGAAATGACCCGTCGGCTGGAAGCCGGCGAGCTTGAATTCCCTGAGATTGCGCAAACGTACCCGCTGGAGCAGGCAGCATTGGCTCATGAAGACTTCGAGCGGTCCCCACCCAGAGGTCGGCTGGTCCTGGTCTGCTAAACCTCAACAGGTGAAGGTGGGCTGCTTCATAACCGGATGCTGCCTTTAGCTGCAAGCACACAAAAGGGGAATGATGAAAATCCTGATCGTCACCACAAGCAACGACAAATTCGGTCCTGAGGGACATCCGACCGGCGTCTGGTTCGAGGAATTCGCCGACCCATACATGACATTCCTCGGAGGAGGTGTCGAGATGGTCGTGGCCAGTCCCAAGGGCGGGCAGATGCCCATCGATCCACGAACCTTCCCTAACGAGCAGCAGAGGATCGAGTGGGCTCCTGCGATCGCAGCTGCCGAAAACACGTTGCTTTTGGCTGACGTTCGCTCGGAAAACTTCGACGCTCTCTTCTTGCCTGGTGGCCACGGTCCGATGTTCGATCTACCGGATGACGAGACGCTTCACGCTCTCGTACGAAACTTCCATGAAGCGGGCAAGATCATTTCGGCCGTCTGTCATGGGCCCGCCGGCATCGTGAATGTTCGCAACAAAGAGGGTGAATACCTGGTCAAGGGCGTGACGCTCACCTCGTACACCTATCCAGAAGAAGTTGCCGCGAAGCTCGATACCAAGGTCCCCTTTATCCTCGAAGACAAGCTCAAGGAACATGGCGCCAACTTCATCGAGCGCGAAGATCGCGCCGATCATGTAGAACGAGACGGCCTCTTTATAACCGGTCAAAATCCGTGGTCGAGCCAATCGATTGCGAAAGCGGTCATGGCGACGTTGCAAAAGCAGTTTCCTCCGATGCTGAATGTGGTCGCTACCGAGAAGCATGAAACGCAGATCATCGCTGAATTGCGAGCTCCGTCGTTTATTGAAAACCTAAGCGTGTCCAAGAGTGGGAAGCTCGCTGTTACCTCGCTCGAAGAAGGAGCGATCTACTGCGTTCCATTCGACGACAAGCCTTATGCCTTTGCGAAACTGCCAACTGCAGCGGGTCTCGTCTGGCTCGATGAGCACACGTTGTTGGCCGCTTCGACACAGGGCGACGAATCAGGCCTCTATCGAATCCGAGAACATGAAGAGCCGGATTGCGCGGTGCATATCCCCGCTGCGAAGCTGTTGAACGGTATCACCCATCTAAGCGGTTCAAAGTATCTGGTCGCCGACTCCTACCAGGGATGCATCTGGTTTGCGGATATCGCCACTGGTCTATCGGGAGTTTGGTTGCAACATGCTTACCTCGCGCACGCGTCTGATCCGTTCCATCCCGTCCCGCAGTTTCCAGGCGTGAACGGACTTAAGCGCTATGGCGACACACTTTTTGTGTCCAGCACAGAACAGCAGAAATTGATTCGCGTCCCTATTCGTTCCGACCTTAGTGCGGGCGAACCTACAGTCTTCTCTACTCTGATCAACGTCGACGACTTTGCTTTCGACACCGAAGGTAATCTCTACGCCGCCACACACATTTACAACAGTGTCGTTCGCATCAGCCCTGACCGGCGCATCACGATCATCGCCGCCCTTGAAGACGGAATGGCCGGCAGTACCGCTGTAGCCTTTGGCCGCGGTCCGGCTCATGCCTATAGCCTATTCGTCACGGCCAACGGCGGAATGAGTTCGCCGCCGGCAGGTGGAATTCAGCCGGGCCGCATTGTCCAAATCACCACCGACAAGGTTGGCTACTTTCCGGAGGAACTCTAATGCTTCTGACAATCCTCTGCACCTTTCGCCCTGGAGCATACGAGAACGCGAAACAGCTCCGCTTGGAGCACTATGCATTTTTACGAGAGATGAAACAAACCATTGTGGAAGGCGGACCGCTGTTTGGACCGGATGGATCTCCGACGGGGATGCTCATGGTCGTTGAGAGCGAGAGCATTGAGGCGGCCGGAGACTTCATTGCAAGCGAACCCTACAACGCGAACGGCTTCTTCGAGACTGTAGCGATCCGCCGCTGGTCGCACGTCATCCCGGAGCCTCATCCCGGTTACATCGATGAAGAGTACGACAAGGAACGAGCGTCGAGGGCTCATCCGTAGGAGAGAGTTTCATGCAGATCTAAACCTCTTCATGAGACAGCATGAGCGATGCGGCCGGCGTCGTCCGCGCCAAGTCAACGAAAGTCCTCCTGGTTGCCGCCGGTCGGTTGCTAGAACCCTCAACACTAAAGTGGGTTTCTGGGCGTCAGAAGGCGGCAAGCTGAAACTGGTCGCTTACACCGATCCTCGTCACGAGAGCGGTACACCGGAAGTTTCATTCACGGGCTCCTGAGGCCATCCTTTGCGCGAGAGATACAGATGCAGAATTCTTTGATGCAAAAACCAGAAACGATTCGCGTCTTCGGGACCGCAGGGTCTGCAACCGCGTATGCGATTCGGGACTTCCTCCATCGCAGCTTGCTTCCCTTTGAATGGATCGAGGTCAGAAGCGCTGGAGAGATCTACACCGTCCATCACCTCGATTGTCCACGTCATCTGCGGCTGCCAATTTGCATTTTTGCTGATGGCACTTGTCTGGAGAACCCAACCCTCGCAGAAATACTGGACCACATTGGTTGGCTGGTCCAACCAACTCAGCGTATGTATGACCTGGCTATCTACGGCGGTGGCCCCGCTGGCTTGAGTGCCGCTGTTTACGGGGCTTCAGAAGGCCTGAAGACGGTGCTGATCGAACGATACGCAGTAGGCGGACAGGCTGGCTCAAGTTCGCGAATTGAAAACTATCTCGGATTCCCGAAAGGCATCAGCGGCGCCGACCTGGCTGAGAAAGCTCGGGAACAGGCGTGCAAATTTGGTGCGGAAATCCTGATGACGAGAGAAGGCGTGGGGGCCGAGTTTCCAGACAATCATGGAGTCGGCATCCTGTCGGATGGCACCCGCATTGCAGCCCGTGCCGCCATATGTGCAACGGGCGTCCACTATCGGCGCCTTGGCATCGAGGGAGAGGAACGCCTGATTGGAGCCGGCGTTTATTACGGTGCCGGGTCCAGCGAAGCTACTCTATGCCAAGGCGAAGAGGTGATCGTTGTCGGAGGCGGCAACTCGGCTGGTCAGGCTGCAATGCACTTTGCCCGTTACGCATGCAAAGTCTTGATGGTGATCCGAGGCTCAGGACTGAAAGAAACACTGTCGGACTACCTCCTGCAGCGCATCACAAATGCGGCGAACATCGAGGTACTGACGCAAACTGTTATCTCAGGGGTGGAGGGTGAATCGACCTTGCGGGAAGTGACGTTAAAGAATCTGGCCAGCCGTGACATCCGCCTTGTGCCCACCCGATGGCTCTTCATTTGCATTGGGGGCGAACCGCAGACCGAGTGGGCATCGAGCGTAGGCATCCTTCGAGATGAGGCCGGGTATATCCTTACCGGCCCTGACCTTGAATTCGCAAAGCAGAATTTTGCGTGGCCGTTACACCGGGCTCCCTACTACCTCGAAAGCAGTGTTCCGGGTCTCTTCGCCGCCGGCGACGTGCGGCATGGCTCGGTTAAGCGGTGTGCGTCCGCCGTAGGCGAAGGCGCAATGGCAGTAGCCTTTGTACACAAGCACCTTGCCCAGGTACCTTCGTGAAGGTTTGGGCAGGACCTTGCATGACTTGCTGCGAGGCGTTGAAAAGCGCCTTGGGGAATGATCCGTTTAGATTTCTGTAAGGTGCTGATTCTAAGTGGTGGCCAGAGACGGGATCGAACCGCCGACGCCGGCCTTTTCAGGGCTGCCTTCCAAGTACGCTAAGCGGTTTAGGATCAATGGAAGTTGTTGAAGGGATGAGCTTTACGAGAAATCGCTTTGGGCTGGAATGGGACCATTTGGGCTCATTTCGCTTCTTATGTGTACGCTATTTGTACGTCGACTGAGGATTTAAGGGGGTGTGCCGTAGTTCTGGATCAAGGCGAGATCCCCGCGGAATTCGGTGATGATGGGGTGCCGGGATTGGGGGACAAGTTTCCAACGGCTCCGGTTTGGCCTGATCCGTAATCCGAATCGGACGGGCTTTGGATCCGGATTAGACGATACAATAATCCGAGATGGCCGACGCCAATTTCCAATTTGTGCAGAGATTCGCGGCCCGACGCGTGGCCACTGCACTTACTGATACTCCAGTGGTCATGCTGATAGGACCACGGCAGTGCGGCAAGACTACGCTCGTCCAACAGTTCGCCGATAAAGACCGCGAGTATGTGACCTTGGATGACGACACTGTGCTCGAAGCCGCTCGCAACGATCCCGCTGGCTTTGTGCGTGGATTCGATCTGGTCACCATCGACGAAGTGCAAAGAGCCCCGGAACTTCTGAGAGCCATCAAGAGATCCGTTGATAACGACCGCAGAGCAGGCCGCTTCCTGCTGACGGGATCTGCCAACATTCTCACTCTTCCTCAAGTGTCCGAGAGCCTTGCAGGCCGCATGGAAATCGTAAACCTGATGCCGATTTCCAGAGCCGAAACACTCGGCAAAGAGCCCACCTTCCTGAAGATGGCATTCCATGGCAAGTTGGTGAAGCCAGGGCCGGATATCGAAGGCGATCAGCTTGTCCATGCGGTGCTAGTAGGCGGCTACCCGGAGATGCTGCGAAGAGAAGACTTTCGGCGACGTCAGGCTTGGGCTCGCGACTATGTGAAGGCGATCGTACAGAGGGATGTGCGGGATATTGCGGAAGTAGAGAAGCTGGATCAGTTGCCGCGCCTGCTCCAGGTACTTGCCCACCAGTCCGGGCAGCTTACCAACTTCACTCAAATCGGCGGACAGATCGGGATGGACGACAAGACTACGAGAAAATATACCGGCATCCTCGAACAGCTCTTTCTCGTGCAGCGGGTCTCCCCGTGGTTCCGCAATGAACTGAAGAGACTGATCAAGACCCCTAAATTGCATTTTGTCGACTCTGGGTTGCTTGCCACCTTGCTGGCATTGACTACTGAGCAGATAGCAAAGGACCGCTCAAAGTTTGGTGCGCTGCTGGAAACGTTTGTATTTGCCGAAGTCATGAAGCAGATCACATGGTCCGACGAAGGCTATACGCTCCATCACTATCGGGATAAGGATCAGGATGAGATTGACATCGTCGTAGAGGATGAACACGGCGCACTAGTCGGTGTTGAGGTCAAAGCAAGCGCAACCGTCCACGCGAGCGACTTCAAAGGGATGAGGAAGCTGTTGGACACATGTGGTGATGATCTAAAACTTGGAATCGTGATGTATGACGGAACGAAGGTGGTCCCTTTCGGGGACCGCCTATTCGCCGCTCCTATATCTTGCCTGTGGGCTTGACGCCTCCGTGCCACGATATGAATCAAAGGCTAAGTTATTGACGATGGCAGTGGTTGTGATTCGGAAAAATCGGCAAAACCGGCATAGTTGGCAGCCTTTGCTGCCAAATGCTGCCAAATTCAACTACGGGTAATCGGGCTGATCCGTGGGCGGACAGCCCGATTGATTTGTGAGAACCGTCTTGCCGAAGTAGTTGGCTTCCCCAAGACCATTTCGACTCGTGCTATCGGATCACGCTTCCAATGGAACTATGCAACGCTGGGTTAGCAACGATGGCCAATGAAGTTTTCGAGGGACAGGTAGCCCTACTCGTCCGTGTATTGCTCTACGTCGCGACCGAGGC
>CAILBQ010000815.1 GCA_903832475.1 uncultured Acidobacteriota bacterium
ATGAGCGCGTCGGGGGTCTGCATCTCTTCCAGGCCCAGCGACTCAAGCTGGCGTTCGGAGTCGAGCCGGTAGAGATCGAGGTGCAGCAGTTTCATAGGCTTGCCGTCGAGCGCGCCGGAGTATTCATGCACCAGGGTGAATGTCGGGCTGGTCACTTCATCCGGCTCCGCGGCGCCGAGTGCGGTCGCGATTCCTTTGACGAGAGTGGTTTTCCCAGCGCCGAGATCGCCGCGCAGGATCATCAGTCGTGGGGGCGAAAGCATCTCGGCCAGCTTGCGGCCGATTTCTACCGTGCCTGCGCTGGACTTGGTCTCATATTCCTTGACCTTGGGAGAGGCGTGCTTGCCGGCTTTGGCCTCAACGGACTTAATTTCGCCGGATTTGACCTCGGCCGTTTTCACGTCGATGGCATGGGGAGCCGCGGACTCGCCGGCGCGTGCATCTTCGGGGGTGGCGTCCGCATTGGTGACTGCCGACTTGCTCAAGTGCTCTCCTCCGCCGACAGGGTTATTTCGACGACCGATCCTGGTACCGTTTCCTGGGCTGTCCCTGCAACCAACAATAACCGGAATCCCCCTGTGGGTGAAAGTGAAAAGCCCGCGACAGGTTCGTAAGCGAGTCGGTAGCCAGCAGTGTGTGCTGATCTCCGCCAATGCCGGGTTGTCGAACGGTGATGTCGGCGGCGAGGCCGTGCAGGTAGACGGCGGCTTCGACGGCGCGCTGCGGGTCGTGGGGATGTTGAGCCAGCAGGCCGGCGACCATGCCGGTGAGCAGGTCGCCGCTGCCGCCTTTAGCCATGCCGGGGTTGCCGGTGGTGTTGATCGCGATGGAGCCGTCAGGGTGGGCGATGAGGGTGCGCCAGCCCTTCAGAACGAGGATCAGCCTGTGTTTCGTGGCAAAATCGCGGGCCAGACCGATGCGGTCAGCTTCGACCTGCTTGATCGTGAGGCCGGTGAGGCGGGCCATTTCGCCGGGATGCGGAGTCAGGACAAGAGTGCGGCCCTCTGCAATCTTGTCGAGCCGCTCGGGATGCTGGGAGATGGCGTTGAGTGCATCGGCATCGACGACGGCGGGCAGACGCTTGCCATCCTCGCTGCTTTCCAGCAGGCCCAGGGCAAACGCGACAGCTTCGGGCGTCGTTCCCAGGCCGGGGCCGACGGCGAGGACAGTGATGCGATGCAGGAGCTTCTCGAGCTTGTCGGGATCGAGATTGCCGGTAGAAAGCTCGCCCGAGTCGGTGATGGCCAGCGCATGCGTCATCAGCTCCGGCGCGAGCGCGGCGACGAGGGACAGCACCGGCGGCGCGACGGCGGCGGTGACCAGGCCGGCGCCGATGCGCAGGGCGGAGAGTGAGGCCATGCCCGGCGCTCCCGACTTGCCGACGCTGCCGCCTACCACCAGCACGTGGCCGTACATGCCTTTGTTCGAGTCGAACGGGCGAGCGGGATCGGTGATGCTCTTGGCCGAGCCGCCCCAATGCAGGTTGAGCGAAGAGACAATGGATTCGTAGGGCGAGCCGATGGATGCGACGACGATGGGATCGGCGAGGCGGTGAGTGAGCTGGCCAAAAAGGTGAGCTGGCTTGGGCGCGGTGAAGGTGACGACGGCGTCGGAGGGGAAGACGGGCCCTGCCGGATGCGACTCGGTGCCATCGGCGTCCCAGCCGGAAGGCAGGTCGACTGAGACGATGGCAGCTTTTGTTTTCGAATCTTTGAGCCATTCGAGAGCGGCCAGAGGCAGGTCGCGCAGGGAAGGTTTGAAGCCGGTACCGACGATGGCGTCGAGGATGAGGTCGGCTTCAAGGAGCCCGGCGTGGTCGCTTAGTTGATCGATGGAGGTTACGATCCGGATGAGGTGAGAGGCGAAGGCGTCGAGTTCACGAAAGGCCTGGGCGGCGTCTCCCTGCATGGTCTCGGGATCACCCAGAAGCAGGACGGTAACTTCGAGGCCAGATTCAACCAGCAGGCGCCCCGCCATCAAGCCGTCGCCGCCGTTGTTGCCGCGTCCGCAGAGCACGGTAATGCTGCGCGCGCGGGAGAAGTGCGTGCGGACGAAATCAGCAACTGCGCGCGAGGCATTGCGCATCAGGTCGATCGACGGAATGCCGAAGCGTTCGCTGGTGGCGCGGTCGCAGGCGTGCATCTCGGCGGCGGTAAGAATCTTCATGCACATCATGGTAGTGGAAGCCGAGGCTGGACAGTGTCCAGCAATGCTCGACTCAAGGCGCGCCAGGCTTGAATTCTCGAGCTTTGAGAGAAAGCCTGGTGCTATGGTGAAGTCTCGAATCCCGGTGTCCGTTCTCAATCAGCGAAGGGCGCCGGCGAGACAGGAGCAGGCAATGACAGTGCACGCGGAGCTGAAACGTCCGCCGGAGTGGGCAGCCGTGCGAGCAGGAGCACGGCACGGCGCGCTGATTCCATTTCTGCGGCTGGAATGGACGCTGGAGTGGGCGGCATATGTCCTGGATCGCTGGAGCTTTGTCAAAGTACTGGAGCGGCTGGGCAGTTTCTCCGTCCTCATAGCTGTCATCTTCTATTTCAGCGATGCCGGGAATCGCGTCAAGCAGCGCCATTACCAGGCCTGGCAGGTGATCAACACGGCGCAAGGAAAGGGAGGCAGCGGCGGCCGGATTGAGGCCATGCAGGAGCTGAACGCCGATGGCGTTGCGCTGGTCGGCATCGACGTGTCTTCGGCGTTCTTGCAGGGTTTGCGGCTGCGCAACGCCAGTCTGCTGCGGTCGGATTTCAGCGCCGCCGACATGCGGGGAAGCGAACTTTCCAACGCGGATTTCACACTCGCCAACCTGCGCTCCGCCAATCTGCGCGGCAGCATGCTCGACCATGCCCGATTTGTTCAAGCTGACCTGAGCAACGCCGATTTGCAAGGCAGCGACCTGACCGGGGCACGCCTTGCCGGAGCGACGCTGGACGATGCCGACCTGAGTTCAACCGAACTGGCCGGCTTGGACTGGAAGGGTGTCAAAAGCATCCGCGGGGCAAACGTTAGCGGCGTGCGCCATGCGCCGGATGGATTCGTAGCCTGGGCCTTGGCCCATGGCGCGACCCAGACAGGCTCACCAGAAAATTGAGGCGCAAAAAAGAGGCGAAGCCGGTCTGGCTTCGCCTCTTGAGGGCATTGGAGGCCTAGTCCTTGACCCGGACCTTGGGCTCGACGGATAGGCCCGGGCGGAGTTCATGCCCCTTGTCCTGGTTGGCGAGGTCGGTGAAGTCGATGCGGACGGGGACGCGCTGCACAACCTTGACGTAGTTTCCGGTTGCGTTCTCAGGCGGGAAGAGAGAAAGGACAGAACCTGTGGCGCCGCCAACCTGGGTAATCACGCCATCATATTTACGGCCCGTCGCATCCACGGCAATCTCGACGTGCTGTTTGGGACTGATGTGGCGGAGCTGGGTTTCCTTGAAGTTGGCCGTGACCCAGAGATCATCGAGCGAAACCAGTGTGAGCAGGTTCTGACCCGGGGAGACATTCTGGTTGATTTCGAGGTTCTTGCGGGTAATGATGCCGTTGGCCGGCGCCACGATTTTGGTGTAGCTAAGGTTCAAGTTGGCCTGGTCGAGCTGGGCCTGGGCGCTCTTGACCTGGGCCTCGGCCTGCTGCACCTTGGCGCGCTGGGCGGCGACCTGTTGCGGACCGGTTTGCGCGGCTTTCTGTTGCTGCTGGGCGTTGGCCACCTTCTCGTTGGCGACTTGGACGCCCTGTTTGGCGGCCTGCTCGCCGGCGATGGCGTCTTCAACGGCAGCCTTATCGGCATCGGCTTGGGCCACAGCGGCGTCGAACTGCTGCTTGCTGATGACGTCCTTAGCGACAAGCGGCTTGTAGCGCTCGAGATCCTGAGTGGCCTTGAGGTAATTGGCCTGGGCCTGGACAACCTTGGCATGGGCGGCGGCAACCTGGCTGGTAGCCTGGGCCACGCCGGCCTGAGCGCCGACGACGTCAGCTGAGGTAGATCGCAGTTGGCTGCCGGTATTCACGCTGGTGATGGGCACATTCACACCGGCGGCAACCGCGGCCGCCTTGGCGCTGGCAAGCGATGCCTGGGCATTTTCGACAGCGACCTGATAATCGGCGGGATCGAGCTCGGCGATCACGGTGCCTTTCTGGACATACTGGTTCTCGTCGACATTGACCTTGATCACCTGACCACTGATGCGCGTGCTTATCTGAATCAGGTGGCCGTTGACCTGAGCGTCGTCGGTGTCTTCGTAGTAAGTGGAGTGCCAGTAGAAGAGGCCGCCGGCGATGAGCAGCAGCAAGACGATAACGATGATGAGGCCGCGACGGCTCTTCTTGGGCTTGCCGTTGTCGGCATCGTTGTTGTCCTGTCCTTGATTATTGTTCGGCTTCTGCTCGGTTTTTTCTTCAGGAACTGCAGTTGCTTCGGCCACGTTCACTTACCTCCCAGATATTCTTTGTAGTTCTGCGCCACACCCATGGCACGGGCCAGATTCAGCTTGGCGACGTTGTGCTGGTAGAGGCTGTTCACGTACTGCCCGTTGGCTTGGGCCACGGATTGCTGCGCGTCGGAGACGGCGAGGTTGTCGCTGACGCCGGCGGCATAGCGCTGCTGCGCTTCACTGAGGACTTCGTTCGAAAGCTCGACGTTGGAGTGAGCCACTTCCACCTGCTGCTGCGAGGAAGCTATGTCGAGCAGGGCATCGCGGACGTCGGCTTCAATCTGCGCGTCGAGGTCGCTCTGCTGGTCAAGCTGCTGGTCAAGCTGCGACTGGACAATTTGCGCTTCGCCGCGATATTGCGCTTCTTTGAAGATGGGGATGGTAATGGTGCCGGTGGCGTCGCCAGTGCCATGCGAATGGCGGACGTTGACGCCGATGTCGCCGTAGTCCGCCTCAGCCTTGACCGTCGGCAGGCGATCGTCGGTGGCTGCCTTGCGCTGGTCGACGGCGCCGGCGGTCAGCTCCGCCGAGGCTGCCCGGTCTTTGCGATTGGCGAGGGCCTGTTTGATGGCCTGCTGCACGTCGGGCTGATCAAAGGCGGCGTAGGGAACTTTGTCGGCCAGTTCGAACTTCTGTTCCAAGGGCAAGCCGATGGTGCGAGCCAGGGCCAGCTTGTCTTTCTCGATCTGGTTGCGCGCGGAGATGAGCTGCTGCTGGAGGCTTTGCGTATCCACCTGGGCGCGAAGCTGGTCGAGCGCGGGAGCTGTGCCGGCGGTGTGGAAATTGGTGGCCTGGTCAAGCGAGGCCTGAGAAGTTTTTACCTCTGCCTCGATGGCCTCAGTCTGCGCCTGGTCAGCCAGTATCTTCAGGTAGGCGTTGCCGACGGTGAGAATGACAAGCTGTCGAGAGTCCTGTGCGGAGAGCTGAGAGGCGGTGAAGTTGTGCTTGGATGCTGTGTAGGCGCGGTAGTTTTTCAGGCTGACAACCGTCCAGTTCAGCGTGGCGCGGGCGTCGGTATAGCCGAACGGCCCGATGATGGTGGGAAAGCCGGGAATGCGCAGACCCTGGGCGGCGAGATCGCTTTGAACAAAAGCTTCCTTGATGCTGCCGTCGATATCGGGAAGCAAGGCCTGGAGCTGCTGCAGGCGCTGGCCGCGCGCATTGGCGGTCTGGACGCCGCTGAGCAGCAGGCCGAGGTTGGCCTGGAGGCCGCGCTGCACGGCGTCGTCAAGCGTCAGGGAAAGGGTGGCGGCTGTGGCCTTGCCCTGGGTGATGCTGCCCTGATAGCTCGACTGGGACTGGGCGGCGCCGGCCGGCTGCGGAGTGCCGATCTGGATATTGGTGCTGGTCGAGCCGGAACTTGCCTGGCCGCCGGTGTTCAGCTGCGCCATCGCGGACGAAGCTGACGTCGCGAGTACAGCTGCCGCCAGAACCGTCGAGAAAAGATTGGACAGGGCTCTACCGTTCATGGAAAAAACTGGGTAAAAGGAATTTGGCATTCGTTTCGATGTCACTCGGGCAACTTGTTCCATCGTATGCTGTTCGGCGACGGAATGGTTGCGTCAGGTTAGCGGGACTTCCCAAAAACGGTCTTTTTAGGCAGTAAGGAGGACCGTAGAGTTGCGATTCAGGAGCTAAGTCCCTGTTGCTGAGTTTTTGGATGCAACTGGATACGCGAAGGGTTCCGAAATTGGGAGCCAAACTGGCCAGGGGGACGCGGTAGCCGGCGGGGGTCCGGAGTACCGCTCCCTTTTCGGGCCTTGGCCTACTTGCCCTGGGTGGCGTGAATCAACTGCGAGGCCAGCGAGCAGAGCGCCTGGCGGAAGCTGCTGCGCACGGTGTCCGGGGTCCACTCTTCGGCCAGCTTGCCTCCGTCTTCTGCGAGCAGGTCGGCTACCTCGACGGACGACAGGCCGCCGATGGCGCGCAGGACGAAAATGGTGCGCTGCGAAACAGGCAGGCTTTCCAGCCAGGCGCGTAGGTGCATGCGCTCCGGGCCAGTCAGCATTCGCTCCAGCTCAGCGGCGGTGACGCCGGCGGCGGAGAGGTCGTCGTCTTCAATGCAGCTGACGGGACCGGATTCCTCCTGCGGAGCAACGAAAGCGGAGGCGTCCCGCTTGTGTAATACAGTGACCGCCTGCGCAGCCAGGGCCAGGCGCGCCTTGTGGCTGGCGTCGAGGTGGTCACAGCAGGAGGGTATGTCGACATTGGCGACCACATGCTCGATGAGCTGGATGGTTTCTTCGCCTTCCCCGATCAGCATGGAGCCAAGGTGATACAGGTCTCCGGCGATTTTTTCCATTACGCCGTCCCAGCCGGAGAGTGCGGCTTCAACTGAGGCAGGGTCTTTAGGCTGACCGTCGAGCAATTCCGAAACTTGCGAGAAAAAGGCAGGAGACTGGGGGTGAAGCGGCTGGTCGGGGAGGAATTTTTGGTCGAGGGAGATGGGATTCTGAGACATGCGGTGGCTCCTGGATGTTGGATGCCTGGGTGGTGAGTGACACAGCGGGGTTGGGGAAATGGCGAACTCGGTTCAAGAACCCTCACTGTATCCTCAATCGCCAGGGGAAGCGGCGTCAACTTTGGCCCGCTTCGGCAGGATTCTTGGGAACTTCACATGGAAGCCCCACCCGCTGCGGTATGAGATAGAGGAAGTGCGGGAAAGATTCACCGGATACGCGCAAGGGCGACTGCAGCCGCACGCCGGCGCAGGGCGCTACACTCTCAAGATCGGGATGTACGCCGACCCGACGCCCGAAAGGCCGGGCAGGTTCTGAAACTGTTTCAGACGCATAAAGGACGGGCATGGCCAGGAACACGCAGCGCAAGAAGCTGTTTGCAGGGCGAGACAAGTCGTGGATGCAGTTCAACCGGCGCGTGTTGGAGGAGGCGGAAGATGCCTCCAATCCGGTGCTGGAGCGGGTGAAATTCCTCTCGATCACCGGCAGCAACCTGGATGAATATGTCGAGATCCGGCTGGCCGGCCTGCTGCAGCGCACAGAGGATGGCCACACCGAGCCCGGCTACGACGGGCTGCCGCCTGAGGAATCGCTGGGAGCGCTCACCGCCGAGGTGCACAGTTTTGTGCAGGATCAGTATCGCTGCTGGAACCAGCAACTGCTTCCCGAACTGCGCAAGCATGGCATCCGGCTGCTGCAATACGGCGAATTGAACGAGGAACAGCGGGACCTGGCGCGCGCCTATTTTCTGCGTGAGGTCGACCCACTGCTGACGCCGATCACGATCGATCCGGCACACCCGTTCCCGCGGGTGCTGAACCGGGCGCTTTGCCTGGCCATGCTGCTCAGGGCCAAGCGGCGCAGTTCCGGGCCCATGGTGCTGGGCGTGCTGACGGTTCCCCGCGCGCTTCCCAGGTTTGTGCGGCTGGCGGACAAGAATGGGAGCTGGGATTACATCCTGCTGCAAGATTTGGTGGCGCAGAACCTGGCCGGCATGTATCGCGGCTACGAAGTGCTGGCGCAGGCGGCATTTCGGGTAACCCGGAATTCAAACCTTTATTTCGAAGAAGAAGAAGCGCGCTCGCTGCTGGAGTCGATTCGGAGCGAACTGCACAACCGGCGCAAGGGCGACGCTGTGCGATTGGAAATTGTGGCTAACGCCCATCCGGAGATTGTCGACAAGCTGCGGGTGAATTTCGAGCTGGACGGGTCACAGGTCTACCGCGCGGATGGTCCGGTAAACCTGGCGCGGCTGATGTTTTTCTATGGAGACATTCAGCGGCCGGATCTGAAATTTCCGCCGTTTGTTCCCAAACCACTGCACCTCAGCCGCGGCGCCGCCAATCTGTTTGAGGATCTGCGCCAGCGCGACATCCTGCTGCACCATCCTTTCGATTCCTATGACCCGGTGGTGAACTTTATTCAGCAGGGAGCGGTCGATCCGCGAGTGGTGACGATGAAGCAGACGCTTTACCGCACCAGCACAAATTCGCCCATGTTCCAGGCTCTGACCGACGCGGCGGCTTCAAAGGAAGCGACGGTGGTGGTCGAGTTGATGGCGCGGTTCGATGAGGCGTCGAATATCCGCTGGGCCCGGAGCATGGAAGACGCGGGCGTACAGGTGTTCTATGGGGTGGTGGGCCTGAAGACGCATTGCAAGCTGGCGATGCTGGTGCGGCGCGACGAAGACGGGGTGACGCGGCGCTATTGTCATCTGGGCACAGGCAATTACAACCCGGTCACGGCGCGCTTTTACACCGATCTAAGCCTGTTGACCTGCGACACGGCCATCACCGAACAGGTGCACATGGTGTTCAACTATCTGACCGCGCATGCCGAGATCGACGATTACAGGCCGCTGCTGGTGGCTCCGCTGACCATGGCGGAGACCTTTTTGCAGTTGATCCGGCGCGAGATGGAGCATGCCGCCGCGGGACGGCCGGCGCACATCATCGCCAAAATGAACGCTCTGCTGGAGCCGTCCGTGATCGAAGCGCTGTATGCGGCGTCGCAGGCTGGCGTCGAGATCGACCTGATCATTCGCGGCGTGTGCACCCTGCGGCCCGGGGTGAAAGGGATGAGCGAAACCATTCGAGTGCGGTCGATCGTGGGGCGGTTCCTGGAGCACAGCCGCATTTTCCATTTTGCCAACGGCGGCGAGGACGAAATCTACCTGGGCAGCGCCGACTGGATGCCTCGCAACCTCTTTGAGCGCTGCGAAGTCGTGTTTCCGGTGCGCGACAAGGCGGCCAAGGCGCGCATTCATGAGGAGATCCTGCCGGCGTATCTGGCGGACACGGCCAAGGCGCGTCTCATGGGCGAAGACGGCATGTACGTTCGCGCCTATGAGAATCGCGGGACGCGCTCGGCCAAGGCTGGCGGCGACGATTACGGGCCGAAGGGCTTCAGCAGCCAGCAGTTCTTGATGAATCTTGCCGAGGGCAAGGCCGATTTGCGCGGGATTCCCCAGGCGGGCGTCGAGGCGGCCGTGGTGGGTGAAAATGGCAAGGCTCCCAGGAAGCGTACCCCAGCCAAGGCTGCGGCGAAGAGCGACGGTGAGCCGGCAGCGCCAGCTAAGAAAACGGCCGTGCGCAAGCGGGCCGAGGCGACGGCGAAATAGCTTACTCCTGATCAATGCGGCAGGGCGGCGGTGGGATGCGGCTTGCTGAGAGCGCTGGGCTTCGCCGTGGATGAGGCAGGACGCAGGGGTGTGACGGGACGGCTGGATGCTGTCGAGTGGCTCGCGATCGCAGGGTGGGAAGCCGATGCAGGATGGGCGGCGGCTGCTATGAGCTTTGCGTATTCCGCCTTGGCTTCGAGCAGACGAGGCAGGGTGGGGTCGGCGTCTTTCCACATGGAAAAGAGGATTTTGTAGGCAAAGCCGGCATCAACCGTCTTGTCCTGTGCGGCCAGCGCACGCGCCAGGCCGAGCCGGGCCAGGGGGTAATTGTGCGAAAACGGCTCGATACCGGGGTGGTCGAGGATGTGCTGAAATTCGGCTTCGGCGAAGGCCGGCTGTTTGGCGGCGAGGAGAGCGCGACCGCGCAGCGCCGGGACCTCCAGGCTGCGTAGGTCGTAGCGCGTTGCGGTTTCCAGAGCTTCTACGGCGGCTTCGGGGCGATGCTGGTTCATGTCGATGGCGGCGGAAATCTGCGGCCCGTCATACTCTTGCCAGACCGTGGCGGCGGGGTGGGCATCGAGTTCGGCGCCGCGCAGCGATTCGGCGCGGGCGGTTTCGCCGACTTCCGCCCAGGCGACGGGGATGTCAGTTGAGCCGGAGATGGCAGGGAGACGCTGCAACAGGTTCGAGGCGGTCTCGACCATGCCCAGTTCCGCTTCGATGCGCGGAACCTGGGCCTGCATGCGGTTGGCGCGATCGTTTTCTCCCTGCCTGCGGTACGCGGCAACGACATCGGCCATGACCGTCTGCGCGGCCTTGACCTTGCCCAGCGCGAAGTCGATCAGCGCCTGCTGCAGCATCATGTAGGGTTCAGAAGGCCGATTGCGCGCCCACTCGAACTGCTCGTCCATAGCCGGCTGATCGAGCCGCAGGAACGCAATCTGCAGCAGGAAGTTGTGGATGGGAGCGACATCCATGTGGCGGCTGATGGCCTGGCGGCAGGTGGCGGCCGCTTCTTCAAACTGGCCGGTATGCATCTGGGCGCGCGCCAGGGTGACGTAGGCCAGTGGATTTTCAGGATCGAACTCAAGCGCCTTTCTGGCGGGATCGAGAGCCAGGGCGGGCTTGCCCAGCTGAATCTGGAGGTCGGCTAGATCGCTGTAGGGCGCCGGGTCGCGCGGATAGAGGCCGATCCATTCGCGATCGTTGCGGATGCTGGCGTTAAGGTCGCCGGTCACGGTGTCGTAGTAGAGGCTGGTGAGGGCCAGGCGATGCTGATCGTCAAGCAGGTTGCGCAGCTCATAGGCCTTGCTGATGTTTGAAGTCGCCAGATTGTGCTTGCCCAGTGAGGAGTACGTTTCCCCGAGCGCGCCAAAGGCCAGGGCAAACTGCGGATCGAGTTCGGTAGCGCGTTCCAGCATGGGGGCGGCTTCATCAGGCCTGCCCTGCACCATCAGGCCGAGGCCTTCGGCATAGACTTCGGTTGCTGTCGCTGTGCTGGAGCCGCCGGCGAAGAGCGGCTTGCTGAATCGCTCGACCGAGGGCAGCGGTTCGCCAAGCTGCTTGCGCAGGTCGGCAGCCACCTTGGGCAAGACGGCGAGAATCCCATCGGGCGAGTCTGCAATGCCGCGGCTCTGGGCCAGGCGATGTCCCGCATCGCAATCGAAGGCCTCGACGGTGACCAGGTATTTCAACGCCAGTCTCTTGATGGAACCGGTCAGGTAGGCCTGGTCGTCGAGCAGGTGGCAGCTCTCGCGAGCGCGACCGGCAGAGAGGGGCGGCGGCGCGGTCGCCGATGGAGCAAACACCGCCTCCTGCACCAGTTGAGCATCCTGCGTGAGCATGGGGTCGGCTGCCGGCTTGACGGCTGCGTTGGAGCCTGTGGATGGGGAGATTGGGTCAAGGATGCGTTCGACCTTCAGCGGCGAAGCAACGCGCAGATAAGGCGACTGCTCGAGATCGGCGATCAGCGCTGTTCGCAGGGAGTTGTCCAGCTCATGGTGTCCGGTAGAGTTTTGGAAGTCGCCGACGACGAGGCCCACGGAAGCCGGGGTGGAAGCGTGCATCCGGCGCCATGCCAGCAGACCTCCGACAGCAAGCAACACGACGAGACCGGCTGCTGCAGTCATCATCCACGGGCCGCGGAACCGAGGACGTCGGCGGCGCGGTCTTGCCTGTTCATAGGAGCTTTCCGCTTCCTCGACTACAGCGTGAGGCCGGGGCAAGTCCGGCTCTTCGATGGTGGCCTCGATCGGATTGCGGAGGAAGGATGTCGCGCTTACTTCAGTCTTGTGCGGGGGCAAGATCGG
>CAILBQ010000816.1 GCA_903832475.1 uncultured Acidobacteriota bacterium
CATCGGCGGCAGTATTTTCATCGCGATTACAGGCGCTGAAGTAACGAACCGGTCGCTCTACCACCAGGCACAGCTGCAGAACAACATGAGCTCGCTGAACATTCCCTACCAGCAGTATTCGCAAGGCGTAGGAGCAGCGTTGGGCCAGACGTTTGGCAAAGCCAACGGGCAGATGATGGGCAATGCCGCCATCTATCAGCAGCTCAATCAGCAGGCCGGCATGCTGGGTTATCAGGACGTGTACAAGCTTTTGTTCTGGATGGCGCTAGGGATGGTATTCTTCGCCTTCTTGCTGAACAAGAACAAGCCGGGAGCAGGAGCGGGCGGCGGCGCAGCGATGCACTAAAGATTGCGAAGCGCAATCCCTTGTCCGCGCGAATGAAGTCATTTCGCAAACGATGTCTTGGATGTCGCGGCGTATGATGGCGGGAATGGTTCTTTCGCTGCCAACCGCTGGATCTCGCCAATGATAATCCTGCACCGTGAAGGTGCGAAAAAGCTGACTTGGGCCGCATCTTTACTAGCTCTGCACTGCGCATGCCTTGCGCAACAGCCGGCACAGGACAAACCATTTGAAATTCAAGCGGAGGTGAACCGCGTTTTGGTCGAGGTCGTGGTTCACGACAAGCAAGGGCATGCTGTTGAGGATTTGAGGAAGGAAGAATTTCAAATCTTCGACAACGGAAAGCCGCGGGGAGTTTCGAGCTTCCAAGTCGAAAAGCATTGCGTCCAGACAGCAGCTGTAGCGGGCGGCGAAGTGGCTCATGGAACGGAACAATCGCCACCTCAAACACAAACGCCGGCTCCCGATGGAATGCGCTTCATCCTGTTCGTTTTCGACGATCTTCACCTGAGCATGGAGGACCTGGCGCATGCCAAGGCATCGGCAAACAAGATGCTCGACCAATCCCTCTCGCCCACAGACATGGCCGCGGTGGTATCGCTCTCGGGGAGTATCAACAGCGGACTGACACGCGACCACAAGGTACTGCAGGAAACGATCGGCAAGCTGACGCCACGGGCGATCTACCAGATGAAAGGGTCAGAATGCCCGGACATCGGCTATTACCAGGCAGATCAGATTCAAAACAAGCATGATAGCGTGGCGCTGCAAGCGGCGGTGCAGATGGTGTTCAGCTGCGCCCCCGGCATGGATCGGCAGCGGGACTATGAGCTTGCCCAGCGAACAGCGGAGGCAACAGCGATGCGTGTGGTTACCCGCAGTGAAGCGGAGATACACGGCACCTATTCGGCGCTTGCGGCCTATGTGAAGGCAATGAATAGACTGCCGCAGGGGGGGAGGCTGATGGTGCTGGTTTCATCCGGCTTTCTTGCCATCACTCAGGAAGCAATCAACGAGGAATCACGACTGATCGATGCCGCGGCACAAGCGAACGTCACGATCAGCGCGCTCGACGCCCGGGGACTCTACACGACGAACCTGGACGCCAGCACCGCAAGTCTAGGCTCCGCGGGAGCGGCGCGCATGCAGGAAGAGATGAGACGCAACTCGGCAACCAGCAGCGAGAATCCGATGGCAGAGTTGGCCAATGGTACGGGCGGGAGTTTCTTTCACAACAGCAACGATTTGTTGGCGGGATTTCGCGGGCTGACAGAGACGCCGACCTGCGTATATTTACTGGAACTGCCACTGGACGGGATCAAGGCCGACGGGTCATATCACCACCTCAAGGTCAAGCTGGACCGCAGGGATGTGGACGTTCGTGCGCGCAGCGGATACTTCGTGCCCAAAGCGGGCAAGAAGAAGTAGGCATCATGCCCTCAAACAGAAAGGCATCCCTTCTTGCGAAGAGATGCCTTGAGTCGTTTGGATGTTGGAAAGGGCTTATGCGGCTGCGTCGTCCGCGCCAGGTTCGTTCTTCTGCTTTTCCATGGCTTCTTCAAGTTCCGCGCGCTTTTTGGCCTTGATTTCGGCGCGCTTTTCCCGCTTCTCGTCGAGCTGCTTTTCGGCGCCGAGGAGTTCGATGAAGGCCTTTTCGGCGCCATCGCCCTTCTGGAAGCCGGTCTTCACGATGCGCAGGTAGCCGCCTTGGCGATCGCCGTAGCGCGGGGCCACGGTGTCAAAGAGGCGCTTGACGCTGGTGTCGGTCATGAGGAAGGCGAGGGCCTGACGGCGGGAGTGAAGATCGCCCTTCTTGCCCAGGGTGATCATCTTTTCGATGAGCGGGCGAACAGCCTTTGCTTTCGCAATGGTGGTCTCGACGCGGTCTTCGATGATGACGGACGTGACCAGGTTTCGCAGCAAGGCGCGGCGGTGGCTGGTGTTGCGTCCGAGTTTGGTTCCTGCTTTGCGATGGCGCATGATGTTGCTCTCTTTCGGAAGTGAACAGTGAACAGTGGGTCAGTGAACGGCGGTCAGTGGTGGGCGAGCCCTGTTCACTGTCCACTGCTCACTGTCCACTCTCACCTAGAAGTTCTCAGTCTCGGTCGGCAGCAGCATATCTACCGAATCCAGGAGCTCGTCTTCGTCGTCGAAGCGGCTGAAACCAGCGGCCAGGGCGGCGGAGGGGAGGATGCTCGTGGGACCGGGGACGGCATTGCCGTTCTCGTCGATCTTCATGCCGAGGGACAAGCCCATCTGCGCGAGGATCTCTTTGATTTCGTTCAAGCTCTTGCGGCCGAAGTTCTTGGTCTTGAGCATTTCGGCTTCGGTTTTCTGGACGAGCTCGCCGATGGTCTGGATGTTCGCGTTCTTGAGGCAGTTGTAGCTGCGAACGGAGAGCTCGAGCTCTTCGACAGAGCGGTTGAGATTGTCGTTGCGGAGCAGCATGTGGCCGGCTTCGCTGTGCGCTTCGGGATCCATTTCCTCTTCAAAGTTGATGAAGATGTTCATGTGATCCTTGAGCAGCTTGGCGGCCAGGCCGACGGCATCGGCGGGAAGGACGGCGCCGTTGGTCCAGACCTCCAGGGTCAGCTTGTCGTAGTCGGTGATCTGTCCGAGACGGGCGGCTTCGACGAGGTAGTTGACGCGGCGAACCGGCGAGTGGACGGAATCGACGGGAATGAAGCCAATGCCCAGGTCGGCGTCGAAGTTCTTATCGGCCGAAACATAGCCGCGTCCGCGCTTGAGACGCATTTCCATGTCGAGACGGCCACCTTCAGAGACGGTGGCGATGTAGACATCCTTGTCGAGGATTTCGACGTCCCCGTCGGCCTCGATCATGCCTGAGGTCACGACACCCGGTGTGTCAGCGCGCAGGTAAAGAGCCTTGGGACCATCGCCGGCGAGCTTGAAGGGAATCTGCTTGAGGTTGAGAATGATGTCGGTTGCGTCTTCGACGACGCCGCCAATCGATTGGAATTCGTGAAGCACTTCTTCAATGCGGACCGCGGTGACGGCTGCGCCTTCAATCGAAGACAGCAGGGTGCGGCGCAGGGCATTGCCGATGGTAGTGCCGAAGCCACGCTCGAAGGGCTGTGCGCTGAACTTGCCAAACTTTTCGGTGAGCGTTTCTGCATCGACTGCAAGACGCTTGGGCTTTTGAAAACCTCTCCACAACATTGTTATTTCCTTTTCCTGCGTGGGATGTACGACGCGAAGCATTCTGCGGCGGCCACGCTGGTTATCCTTCGTTTGGATTGGCCGGACAGCGTGTTAGTCCGGGGTGGTGCGTTGCGAGTGGTAAGTGAACAGCGGTAAGTGATTTCTTGCGCTCACTTATCACTTACCACTCGTTGTTACTTACTTCGAGTAAAGTTCGACGATGAGCTGCTCGTTGACCGGCAGGGAGACTTCGTCGCGCTTGGGCAGGGCAATGATCTTGCCGGTGGCGTTGGCGAAATCGATCTGCAGCCAGCTGGGGGAATGATTCTGCGCGGCGTACTGACCCGCAGCTTCGACTATGACCAGCTTCTTGGCGTTCTCGCGGATTGCGACGGTGTCGCCTACGCTGACCTGGTAGGAAGGGATGTTCACCTTGCGGCCGTTGACTTCGACGTGTCCGTGACGAACGACCTGACGCGCCTGACGGCGGCTGATCGCGAATCCGAGACGGAAGGCGACGTTGTCGAGACGACGCTCGAGCTGCTGGATGAGCAGGTCGCCGGTGACGCCCTGGGCGCGGTTGGCCTTCTCGTAGTAGGCGCGGAATTGCGACTCGAGGGTGAAGTAGATGCGCTTTGCCTTCTGCTTTTCACGCAGCTGGAGGCCGTAGCCGACGATCTTGGCTTTGCGGCTCTGGCCATGCTGGCCGGGAGCGAAGTTGCGCTTCTCGATGGGGCACTTGTCGGAAAGACACTTGGTGCCTTTGAGGAAGAGCTTGGTGCCTTCGCGACGGCAAAGGCGGCAGACGGGGCCGGTGTAACGTGCCATGGTTCTCCTTACTTCGGATGACGGCCAGTTTACGGTCCTCTGGGGTTTATGCCTGAGGATCTTCTTCCTGGCCCAGTGAGTAACAGTGGACAGTGAACAGTGGTCAAGAAATTCTTCTTGTCCACTGTGCACTGATCACTATCGGGCTTAGACGCGGCGGCGCTTGGGCGGACGGCAGCCGTTATGCGGAACCGGCGTAACGTCGCGAATGCTGCGAACGTCGATGCCGGCGGCCGCGAGGGCGCGGATGGCGGATTCACGACCGGAGCCGGGGCCGGAGACACGCACGTCGACGGCGCGAAGACCGTGGTCGCGAGCGGCGTTGGCCGCGTTCTGGGCTGCCTGCTGGGCCGCGAAGGGAGTTCCCTTACGCGATCCACGGAAGCCGAGAGAGCCGGAACTCTTCCAGCTCAACGTGTTGCCGACTGGATCGGTGATGGTGACGATTGTGTTATTGAACGTGGCCTGAATGAAGACGAGGCCAAATGGAACGTTCTTTCGCTCACGCTTTTTGAACTTCTTGTTCTTGCTCGCTTTACCAGCGGCGCTAGCCTGTTGCTTTGCCATTAGGTCTTCGTCGCTTTCTTCTTACCAGCAACGGTGCCCTTGCGAGGACCTTTGCGGGTGCGAGCGTTCGTGCGGGTGCGCTGACCGTTGACCGGCAGCGAGCGCTTGTGGCGCGTTCCGCGATAGCTTTGGATGTCCATCAGGCGCTTGATGTGCATCGAGACGTCCTTGCGTAGGTCGCCTTCGATATTGCCTACATCTTCGATTACCTGACGGATGCGGTTAACCTCGTCTTCGCCCAGATCCTGAACCTTCTTGAAGCCATCGACTTCGGCTTTCTGGAGGATCTTGAGCGCACGCGGATTGCCGATTCCGAAAATGTACGTGAGCGCGATTCGTGCCTGCTTGTTGCGGGGCAGATCGACGCCAGCAATACGTGCCATGTGGTTCCTTCTGTGGTGCTCGGTTGTGTGCTTCCGGCATCTATCCGGCTTACACGGGTTGCTACGGGAAAGTCTCCGGGGTTCTTCGCAAGCCTTGCCCTAAAAACCGGCTGGCTAACTCGCCCCTGGGTTTGAACATTTCTACCCGGTGGAGATTCCCGCTGTTACCAGGGGTGTTATCCCTGACGCTGCTTGTGCTTTGCGTTTTCGCAGATCACCCGCACCACCCCGCGGCGGTGGATGACCTTGCACTTGTCGCAAATCTTCTTAACTGATGCACGAACCTTCATTGGACTGCTTCCTTCTCCGCGCGCCAGTCTGCGCGGCAAACTTGATGAGCTTACTTGTAGCGGTAGACAATGCGTCCGCGATTCAAATCGTACGGACTCAGTTCTACGGCGACCCTGTCTCCGGGGAGAATGCGAATGAAGTTCTTGCGCATGCGTCCGGAGACATGAGCCAGCACCTGGTGCTCATTTTCCAGCTTTACTTTGAACATGGCGTTCGGCAGGGTTTCAACCACCACAGCCATTACCTCAATCGCGTCTTCCTTCGACAAACTTGATTTCCGCTTCCGCTGGACTTGCCCTCAACTATCGGGGTCCAACCTGTTATCCGAGTGCTGCTTGCCTACTCAGTGAGAATCATTGCTCCGGTAGCGGTAACCGCGACCGTGTGTTCGAAATGTGCGCTCATGCTGCCGTCTTCTGTAACTGCTGTCCAGCCGTCCTTGAGGACTTCGACGCCCGGCTTGCCGGCGTTCACCATGGGCTCGATGGCGATGACCATGCCTTCGCGGAGCTTCATGCCGCGACCGCGCTGGCCGTAATTGGGAACCTGGGGATCTTCATGCATGCGGGTGCCGATGCCGTGGCCGACGAAGTCGCGCACCACAGAGAAGCCTTCCGCTTCGACCACTTCCTGCACTGCCGCGCCGATGTCGCCGAGGGTCGCGCCGGGCTTAACAATGTCGATTGCCGCGTGCAGCGAGGCCTGGGTGGCTTTCAAAAGCCGCTCTGTCTTGGCATCGATTTTTTCTCCAACCGGGACGGTGATGGCCGAGTCACCGTAGAAGCCGTCGACGATCGCACCGCAGTCGATGGAAACGATGTCGCCTTCCTTAAGCACGCGGCTCTTGGAGGGAATGCCGTGAACAACTTCCTGATTGATCGAGGTGCAGAGGACGCAGGGAAAGCCGTGATAACCCTTGAAGGCGGCCTTGGCGCCCAGCTCGTTCATGCGGGCTTCGGCGGCGTTTTCGAGGTCGAGGGTAGTAGCCCCAGGCCGCACGTGTTCGCGCACCGTATCGAGCACCTGGCGGACGACTTTGCCGGCGCGACGCATGTGTTCGACTTCCCGAGCGGATTTGAGAATTACTGCCACGTTTTCCCTATTCGAGTACTTTTCGTCCAATTTCCTGCTTGCCACACGCACAAACCTGCAGAGGCGATTCGAGACTCAGGCCTGAAGCTGCCTTACCCTCTCAACCGCTCGACAGAAGACACAATGCCGGCAGCCACATCGGCTACAGACTGATCTCCATTGACCTCGGCGAACCTGCTCAGCGCGCGGTAATGCTCCACTACCGGCGCAGTCAGGCTTTGGTAGGTAAGCATGCGCCCTTCGAAGCACTTTTCCGTGTCATCGCTTCGCTGTACCAGCGCGGCACCTTCTACGTCGCAGATTCCGTCCACTTTGGGCGGTTGCAGGTAGATGTTGTAGATCGTCTGGCAGACCGGGCAGTTCCTGCGTCCAGTAATACGACGCAGTAACTGAGTATAGTCGACTTGAATGCTGACTGCAACCACAGGCAGCGAGCCGGCAGGCGTGTTGGCCAGCGAATCGGGCTGGATCCCGGCAGGTGCTCCGGATTTCTTGGCGAGGCGCTCGTCAAGCCAGTCGGCCTGAACCAGCGTGCGCGGAAATCCGTCAAGGATAAAACCGCGCTTGACATCTGGGTCGGTGAGGCGGAGGGCGACCATTTCGTTGACCAGCGTGTCGGGAACCAGCTGCCCTTTTTGCATGATCTCATTGGCCATCTTGCCCAGTTCAGTACCATTTTTCACGTTGGCGCGAAGCAGGTCGCCGGTGGAAATCTGGGGGATCCCCCAAAGTTTGACCAGTTCCTTGGCCTGAGTGCCTTTGCCTACGCCCGGAGCGCCGAGAAGCAGAATCGGTCCAGGAATCATTTGCGACAAGTCTTGCATCCGATGTCCGTCTTCGCCTGCGACGGTAGAAACTGCGGTTGCCATTACCAGGTCTTCCTTCCCCGAATTCGGCCAGAGCGCGGGGAGAAACCGTCGTAGTGGCGCATGATGAGTTGCGACTCAATCTGGTTCGCTGTATCCATGGCCACACCGACCACGATCAGCAGCGAAGTGCCTCCAAAGTAGAAGTTCAGGCCCATACCGTTGGTGACGAAGGTAGGCAGGCGTTCAAAGAATCCGCCTACCAGCCAGAGGTGATTCAAGCGGAAACCGGAGATCAGGAACGTCGGAACCAGCGACAGCAGAATCAGGTAAACCGCGCCGACCAACGTGATGCGGGTCAGGATGTCGTTGATGTAATCGGAAGTACGGCGGCCTGGACGAATACCGGGGATGAACGACCCGTTTTTACGCATGTTGTCCGCGATGTCATCGGGGCGGAACACAATGGAGATGTAGAAGTAGGCAAAGAAGATGATGGCCGCGGAGTAGAGCACGATCCACCAGGGTTCGCCATTCTGGAGGTTCTGCATGACGCCGGAGAGGAACTTGCTCGACTGCACGAACCCAACCTGGCTGAGCAGCAGGGGCGCGGACAGGATGGAGCTGGCGAAAATGACCGGCATAACGCCGCCGGAGTTCACCTTGAGAGGCAGGTGAGAGCTGAGACCCCCCATCTGGCGGCGGCCAACGATGCGGCGGGCCGACTGGACGGGGATGCGCCGCTCCGACCGCTCAACGTAGACGATAAAGGCTACGATGGCGACCATCGCGACGAGCAAGAGGATCATAACCAGGCCGGTCAGCGAGCCCCAGGCGTTGGTGCGGATCTTGTCGCCAAGACTGATGATACCGCGGGGCAGACCGACCACGATCCCGGTAAAGATGAGCAGGCTCATCCCGTTGCCGATGCCGCGATCGGTGATCTGTTCACCCAGCCACATGATGAAGGCGGTGCCGGTGGTCAAGGTCAGCACGGTAAGAGCGATGAAGGCGGGACCGGAGATGATGACCATGCCCTGGCTGTTCAGGCCAAAGGCGATGGCGACCGATTGGAAAGCAGCCAGGATGACGGTCAGGTAGCGGGTCCACTGGGTAATCTTGCGGCGGCCAAGTTCGCCTTCCTTCTGCAGCCGGGCGAGCGGCTCATAGACCACCGTCAGCAGCTGGAAGATGATCGACGCTGTGATGTAGGGCATAATGCCGAGGGCGAAAATGGTGAACTTGCGCAGGTTGCCGCCGGAAAACATGTCCAGCAGGCCCAGCGCCGATCCGCCCTGGGTATGGAAAAACTGGTCGAGCAGGCGAGAATTCACGCCCGGGGTAGGAAGCTGGGCACCCAGGCGGTAAATTGCGAGGAGTCCAAGCGTAAAGAGAACGCGCTTGCGGAGGTCGGGGATTCGGAAGATATTTAGAAACTTTTCAAGCATGATGAGAGGTTCACTCCACGGGGCGCCGGACCGAAAAAGATGAATGCAGCGCTACTCGCTCTACCCTGATTGTACGATCTTTCCCTTTATCCTAACCCCGGCAAGGCGTGGCTGTCCTGCCGGGGTTGGGAAGAAACGAGCTAGGCTTTGACCTCACCGGTAGCTTCGCCGCCAGCGAGGACGGCCTTGCCTCCGGCCTTTTCAATCTTTTCCTGGGCAGACTTAGAGAACTTGTGCGCAGTGATGGTGATCGCGCCGGTCAGTTCGCCCGTTCCCAGAATCTTGATCAGAGCCTTTTTGCTGCTGGCCAGACCAAGCTTCTTGTAGTCGTCCAGGCCAATTTCGGAAACGCTCTTCTCCGCGGAAACCGAAGCGATGCGGGTCAGGTTGATGACCGTGTACTCGGTGCGGAAGATATTGGTGAAACCGCGCTTGGGAAGGCGGCGATGCAGGGGCATCTGTCCGCCCTCAAAACCACGCATGAGGCTCGAGCCGGAGCGCGATCCCTGGCCCTTATGGCCGCGGGTTGAGGTCTTGCCCATGCCGGAGCCCATACCGCGGCCGACACGCTTACGCCCTATGTTTGCTTTCTTGGGGGCGCGCAGATTGCTAAGATTCTTTGCCATTGTTTTCCTCGCTCATGCGCCGGATGAGACGTAGCTCATGCGACTCGCGTTGGTTGAGAGCACAGTGGTCAGTGAACAGTGGACAGTAGATTTTGTCCACTGACCACTGTTCACTGACCACTCGCTCTTAGTCCAGTATCCG
>CAILBQ010000817.1 GCA_903832475.1 uncultured Acidobacteriota bacterium
CGATGCGCAGCGGCGGCGGCTGCTGTTCCATCGTCCGCATCTGCACCGGCGAGGTGTGGGTGCGCAGCAGCAGGCGATCCCGCAGGCTGCGCCGTTCCTGGTTCGCAATGACCAGCGTGTCCTGCGTGTCCCGCGCCGGATGCCCGGGCGGAAAATTCATGCTCTCGAAGTTGTAATAATCCGTTTCCACCTGCGGGCCAACACCGACCGAGTACCCCAACGCGGCAAAGATCCCGATCAGTTCGTTCATGGTGCGGGTGATGGGGTGTTCCGCGCCGAGCAGGCGTCGCGTGCCGGGAAGCGTGATGTCCAGCGCTTCCGCAGCCAGCGAAGCATCGCTTGGTCCAGTGCTCAGGGCTGCATCCAGCAGTGAATCCACCAGCGACTTGAGCGCGTTGAAGCGCTGGCCGAGAATTTTCTTCTCTTCGACCGGCGCCGCCTTGAGCCAGGTGTCGGAAAGCTGCTTAAGCTTGCCCTGCTTGCGCCCCAGCCACTCCAGTCGGAAAGCTTCGACGGCCTCCGGCGTGTCGAGGGCAGCGGCGCCCAGCCGCGCCTGCTGTTCAAGCTCTGAGAACGCGGCGTCGTAATTGTCGTGCGTCGTCATCATCATGCGTAAAGGTCAGGATAAACCACCACTGCGCGTGGAGCGAGACGTTGGTCAGATCATCCGTGGCCACCCTCACTTTGGAAGCGCAATCGTGTATGGAGTACCCTCTCAGTCATGACGAATCGCCGCGACTTGGTTCTCTCCCTGCCCGCGCTGGCAATACTGGGGAAGGCTCTCGCCTCCTCTGCTCAAACCTCATCGCCGGCCTCCGCTAACGGCCTGGAACACTCCACCGTCTTTTCGATAGAAAGACTGCCCATCGAGGCGAACGACACCGGCTCCTTCCAGCGGGTGGCAATCGGCAAGATCGGCACCGGCGAAAACGTGGAAATCCACAACACCACCCTCAAGCCTGGGGCCATGCCCCACGCCGCCCATCGCCATCCCCATTCCGAATTCCTCGTCATCCGTGAAGGCACGCTGGCGTGGATGCTGGAAAAGGAAACCATTTCAGCCGGCCCCGGCGACATTCTCTATGCGGCCTCCGGAGAGCTGCACGGCTTGAAGAATGTCGGCTCAACGATAGCCCGCTACAACGTCATCGCTGTCGGCTGAAACGCAAAGTAAAAGGCCGGAAGCATAGCTCCCGGCCTTAAAGCATGACGAGAAGCTTACTTCGCGGCAGTCTTTTCCGCTTCAAGCGCAGCCTTGGCCTGTTCGACAAGCCGCGTGAAGCCAGGCGCGTCCTGAACAGCGATATCGGCGAGGATCTTCCGATCCAGCTCGATACCTGCCTTCTTGAGGCCATTGATTAGTTGGGAGTAGCTGAAGTTGTTAAGCTTGGCGGCGGCCGAGATGCGGACGATCCAGAGCGAGCGGAACTGGCGCTTCTTCTGGCGGCGGCCGGTATACGCAAACTTCAGTCCGCGTTCGACGGCTTCCTGGGCAGCCTGGTACAGCTTGGACTTGGTGAGAAAGTATCCACTAGCCCGCTTGAGAATCTTTTTGCGGCGGTCATTCCGCTTTGTCCCACGTTTAACGCGAGGCATGTTGTTTGCTCCTTTTTGCGTTTCGTTGTGGCGGCTGGAGGCAGGAGGCGAACGGCCCTAAGGGGCTAACGCTTTGAAACCTCTTCACTCGCTTTTCGATCCCTGAAGTCTGGCTTCGGCCTTTGGCCTCGTCCGGAGCCGCGCAACGCATACGCGCAGTCCCACACCCTTACGGGCACTTCACTTCAGGAAAGTTGAATCAGGCGTACGGGATCATGCGGGCTACCTTGTCGTGATCCGCATCGGAAACGATCAGGCTCTTGCCGAGCTTGCGCTTCGTTTTGGGGAGCTTCGACGTAAGGATGTGGCGCATCTTGGTCTGGTGCCGCTTGATCTTCCCGGAACCAGTCTTGGAGAAGCGCTTGGCCGCGCCCGTATGGGTCTTCAATTTGGGCATGTTTTTCTCTTTGTCCTGACCTTACCTTTGCAGGTTGCGGCTCGGACATCTCAGAATTCTGAGTTTTGGTGATTGCACTCAGAACCACTTTGGGAAAAGGGAAAGCCCCGTTCGCAAGGCGGACCAAATCAGTATACCGCAGGCGGAATTTTCTCGCCATCGCCTTGCCCGCCGATCATGACCGGCCTAGGGTGAGACCATGCCTGTCCTATCTGTCGATCTCTCCTGCCGCAGTTGGGCCGAACTTGGCCTGGTCCTCTTGGAACAAAAAGGTCCGCTGATCTCGTGTGACATCCTCCGCTGGGACGATCCGGCTCCGCCACCGGTAGTCGAACTGGCGATGAGGCTCGACTCGGTTTGCACAGAGCGCAAAGCCGGCGTGCTTATGCTGGACGGACCTCAGGCCTGGAAATCCGACGACAACGGCGAGCTTTTCTGCCGTAAATCCGAGCGAGAACTCAACACTCCCGCCAAGATGGGCTTGCCTGGAATCGTGCTGCCGGGAACCTACGAGCGATTTGTTGGTTACTGCCTGGCCCTCTATGACGCGCTGGGACGGCTGGGCTGGCAGCGCCTCGCCACCCGCGAACACCCCAACGACTTGCCGCAGAAAATCCTCATCGAAAGCTATCCGCACGCTGCCTGGAAATCCCTCGGAATTACCCCGCTGCCTGCTAAGCGGAAGTGCCGGGTCAGCGACCTGGCCGAGGCCTTTGCTGCTTTGACGGCCCTGCTGCCCGTCACCACCAGCCAACCGCCCAACCACGACCAGATGCAGGCCCTGGTCGGCGGCTTGCCCGGACTGGCCATCGAACAGCACAACGAAGCTGCTACCTGGATAGCGGGCCAGCCACCCCGCCAGGAAGGCGGTTTCTGGAGGGAAGGCTTTATCGCCGTGCCCCTGCCTCCTCGCGCAAGACCTATTCCTCTATCCGGGGAACATGACAATGTTGTTTTCTCCACATAACTCTTCTTGGGTATGGGCTTCATTTGAATTAAAGTGTGAACTGTAGCTAAACCCCAACGTATTGAATGACATGGAGCGCAACGGGGATCGTCGCTCTTTTCCTTCCATTGTTTGCGCTTATTTCGAAACAAGTTGTTTACCGTTTTGACTCACTTTTCTTCACTCGAGCTCTTTTTCACGATCCTTCTCGATCGAGAAGCTCCATAAAATCACCCTTCCTCCGCATCCCACGGATGAAAGGGCAGCGGGAATTTGCTTTCATGCGGTCAGCGACTCCCGGACTCATCCGGGGATGGAAGACACAGCAATGGTTTCGCTGCATCTGCCTCATGATGGCGGCAATGATCGTCACGCTCGGAATCTCGAAGCCTTCTCATGGGCAGGCCCCCCTGCCGAACGCCCCAACGCAGATGAATTCAGCTCTCGCGCTGGAATTACCCCATGCCCACGCGCGGAAGGCAACCGGTCCCATCACCATCGACGGCAAGTTGAATGAGCCGGCATGGCGCGACGCCGAACCGATGCTACTGACGCAACAATCTCCCTTTCCTGGGAAACCAACTCGCTACCAAACGGAGGTGCGCGTGCTGATCGTCGGCGACGCACTGGTATTCGGCTTCAACTGCCATGACCCCGAACCGTCAGCCATCCAGACCCACACGCTGGAACGGGACGGCAATCAGACCGGCGACGACACGGTGACCGTGATCCTGGATTCCTTCGGCGACAAGCGGACTGCCTACTACTTCCAAATCAACTCCGTGGCGGCGCGCTTCGACGGCCTGATTGCCGGTCCCGGAGACTTCTCGACCGACTGGGACGGCATCTGGGACGCGCGAACCTCGCGAACTGCGGACGGCTGGAGCGCGGAAATCTGGATACCGGCGCAGACCCTAACCTTTGTCGGCAACGGTGGCCATTGGGGATTGCAGTTAGATCGCTCCATCGTTCGCGACCAGACCGAACTGCGCTGGGCCTCGCCGACGCTCGACGCCGATCTGATCGACATGCGCAGGGCCGGCGATCTGGAAATCATGAGTCCGCTGGAGCAGGGTCACGGCATTGAACTGGCTCCCTACACCGACGGAAAGATGCTGCGCGATTTCGACCCAACGAATCGCAACTGGATGGCCACTGGCGGCGGAGAATTCACCTGGAGAATTACCCCGCAACTGGCCGCGATCCTCTCCGTCAATACCGACTTCGCAGAGACGGAGGTCGATTCGCGGCAGATCAACATCACGCCGTTTCCTCTGTATTTCCCGGAAAAGCGCGCCTTCTTCCTGGAAGGAGCCAACCAGTACGCCTTCGGCCTGGATCTGAACCAGACCTATACCTTCCTTCCGTTTTTCAGCCGCAACGTGGGCCTGCTGGGCGGGTACAACATCCCGCTGCAAGGCGGACTGAAAGTGAACGGTCACATCGGACCGTGGTCGCTAGCGCTCCTGGATGCCGAGACGCGCAAGACCTGGGTACCGGACATCGTAGTTGCGTCGCTCGGTTTGCCTTCCGCCAAAGTGGAAGGCACCAACTTGTTGGCCAGCCGTGTGGCATATGACCTTGGCAGGCACACTCGTCTGGGTGCGGTCATTACCCACGGCGACCCCGAGGCCCAGTTGGAAAATCTCCTGGTTGGCAGCGACGCGGTCTGGAACACGTCCACCTTCCTGGGCAAGCGCAATCTGCAACTCGGCGCCTGGGCGGCAACCACCCAGGGGCAGGTCCCCCTCGGGAATCGCGAAGCATGGGGCTTGCGCGTGGATTATCCCAACGATCTGGTCAACTGCACAGCCGGCGTGAACCGGTTCGGCGACGGATTCGAACCGCTGCTGGGCTTTCTCCCCCGACCCGCAACGCACCAGACCGACGCTTCCTGCATGTACCGTCCTCGGCCTTCGCCGGAAGGCCCCTTCCGCGCGGTCCGGCAGTTCTCCTATGACTCCATGTTCACCCGCATCACGGACACCAATGGAAACCTTCAGTCGCAGCAGCTCGTCTTCAACCCGCTGCACTTCACCACCAACGCCGGCGACGGCCTGATCGTGTCCGCCTACGTGCGCCATGAGACGTTGACCACCCCGTTTTACATCGTCCCTTCGCTGGCCTACCCGGTCGGATCCTATGATTTTCAGCGCTACGGGGCGTCGCTCTTCAGCAG
>CAILBQ010000818.1 GCA_903832475.1 uncultured Acidobacteriota bacterium
AGCACGGTGGGGATGGGGCCGGAGGCGGCGAGGGCCATCATCATGGCGGGCAGGCCCTTGTCGCAGGTGGCCACGCCGAGGACGCCTGAGCGGGTGGGCAGGGAGCGCATAAGGCGGCGCAAAACGATGGCGGCGTCGTTGCGGAAGGGCAGCGAGTCGAACATGCCGGTTGTGCCCTGGGTGCGGCCGTCGCAGGGATCGGTGCAGGCTCCGGCGAAGGGCACGGCGTTGAGAGAGGATAGTTCGCGGGCGGCTTCGGCCACCAGGAGGCCGACTTCCCAGTGACCGGTGTGGAATCCGAGGGCGATGGGGGTTCCGTCGGGCGCACGGACACCACCGTGAGTGCTGAGGATGAGGAATTCGGGGCCGAGGACTCTAGCCGGGCTCCAGCCCATGCCGACGTTCATGCTGAGGCCGAACAGATTGCCGGAGGGCTGGGTCACCAGCATTTCAGGCGTGATAGGGAGCTGACCTTGCGGACCGGGGGCATGTGTCGCGACGGCGCTGAAATCCAGGCCTGCGGTTTCCAGCACGGAGGTGATATCGATGGAAGAAATGACCGCGCTCTCCTGCTTCCTGAGTGTAGTTCAGTTGGATGAATCGTTGAGGGGAGACAAGGGCTGAGCGGTGCGACGCAGGCCGAGGATGATGAATCCCGAAAGCACGAGTGAGATTGACATGAGCAGGAAGCCGGCGCGCGAGTTCCCTGTTTTCGCTTCGAGCAGGCCGACAAACCAGGTGCCCGCGAATCCTCCGAGAGCCCCGCTGCTGTTGACCAGCGCGGTGATGGGGCCGGCGACGTTTTTGGGCAGGATCTCCGGCATGACGGCGAAGAACGGGCCGTAGGGCGCGTACATAGCGCTGCCTGCCAGCACCAGGAAGGCATAGGCCCACCAGAAGCTTTGCGCGGCCGTGGCGTAGGAGCCGAAGAGAGCCACTCCGGCGAGGATCAGAAAGGGCCAGATGAAGGCACGGCGGCGCAGGCTGTGGTCAGAGAAGTAGCTCACGATGAGCATGAGCAGGATGGCGAAGAGATAGGGCACCGCGCTGAGGAGGCCAGTGATGGCGATGCCGCGCGAGGCGCCGGCCTGGATGATCGAAGGCAGCCATAGGACGAAGCCGTAGACGCCCACGCTCCAGAAGAAATACTGGATGCAGAGAAGAAGCACGCTTGGCTGCCGCAGGGCCGAGGCCATGTTCTTCACCTTGGGCAGTGACGATTGTTCGTGGTCCAGTTGCCGTTCAAGCGTGTCGCAGCTTGCGGGCGTCATCCAGCTTGTCTGGCGCGGGTGGTCACGCACGATGACAAGCCAGACGAGGCCCCAGATGATCGATGGAATGCCTTCGAGGACAAACGTCATCTGCCATCCGACGGCGCGGATGAGGTAGCCGGTGGCGAGCGACATCCACAACACGGTGGCGGGGTTGCCGAGCATGAGCAGAGTGTTGGTTCGGGAGCGTTCTTTGCGGGTGAACCAGCCGTTGAGCAGCATGAACATGGCGGGGAGGATGAAGCTTTCCGCAACGCCAAGCAGAAGGCGATCGACGGCAAGCATCCAGAAGCTGGTGAGAATGCCTGTGAGTGCGGCGAGTGCTCCCCAGGTGATGAGCGCGGCACCGACCACATATCGCGCGCTGAAACGGCGGGCGAGGGCGGCGCCGGGGATCTGGAAGAGGCAGTAGCCGAGGAAGAAGAGCGAGCCAAGCAGCGCAGATTCTGAGCGTGTAATGTGCAGCGTTTTCGCCAAGCCAGCCGCGGCTCCGAAGCCATAGTTGGCGCGGTCCAGATAGGCCAGGCTATAGGTTACGAAGACGCAGGGCAGCAGGTAGAGCCAGCGCTTGCGCATGGCCGCGTCGACGGAGGTGAGATCAGAACGTTTGGGCATTCAGGCGCTCGGGGAAGATTGACATGGACTCGACAACAAACTTATGGTTCCTGGGCAAGCAAGGAAACGAGCAAAGGACCAGCAAGAGAGAGGATACGCGATTGAGACTGCTTTGCAGAGGAGTTGGGTTGGGCCTGGTGGCGGCATCCATCGCCGCGCATGGACAACAGGTAGACAAGTATTCGGCGGATGCATTGGGTGAGCAGTTGAAGCCGCTGGTGACGAAGGCGGCGGCAGGCAGTGGATCGGCAAGTGAGACGCTGCAGAAGTACGGGGTGGACTACACCATGCTGGCCTTTCGCAGCAAGAGCGGTGGAGGAGAAGTACACGAGAAGTTCGCGGATATCTTCATCGTGATGGAGGGCAAAGCGACGTTGCTTTCAGGTGGAGAACTGGAGAACCCGGCGACTTCGAGCCCGGGGGAGCTGTATGGGACGTCGGTGCTTCATCCTGTGCAAACGACGATGCTGGAAAAGGGAGACATCGTGCATATTCCAGCGAATACTCCCCACCAGATGCTGCTTCCGAAAGATGGCTCCATCACTTATTTTGTCGTCAAAGTGAAGGAAAAGAACTAGGCAGGCGGAGGAGTAGTTTGGGTGCCCGCGTGGACTCTTGCCTGAGGCCCGCTCATCGCGATGAGGCTGCGATGAACGGGGCGCATATAGTTGCGGTGACAATCGAATGCGGAAAGAGTGAGGTGCCTGCCTATTCCGGCAGGGTCTTGCTGCCGGTGATGGTGAACTCTGCGTGCAGGGACTGGTTCTGTGCTGGGGGCTGGCCGCCGCCGATGAAGATTTTGTAGGTGCCGGCCGGAATGGTCGGTTCGCCTGCGGAGGTGACCATGCTGAGGTCGCGGTCCTTGAGATCGAACCTGACCTTCTGGCTGGCTGCTGGTTCAAGGTGAATGCGTTTGAAGGCGCGAAGGGCTCTGAGTGGAGCGCCGTCCACGGGCGGGAAGCTGAGATAGAGCTGCACGACTTCGTCGCCGGCGAGTTGGCCGACGTTTGTGACGGTAACGCTGACGGATACAGGCTTGCCGGCAGCGACCGGAGCTGAAGGCAGTTCGAGACTGCTGTAGTTGAAGACGGTGTAGCTGAGTCCGTAGCCGAAGGGATAGAGCGGGGTGCCTTCGAAGTAGCGATAGGTGCGGCCTTTCATGGCGTAGTCTTCAAACGGAGGAAGCTGGCTCACGTCTTTGTAGAAGGTGACAGGCAGGCGGCCGGCGGGATTGTTTTTGCCGCTCAGCGTCTCGGCCACGGCGGCTCCGCCTTCTTCGCCGGAATACCAGGCTTCGAGGATGGCGTTGGCATGCTGCTGCGCCCAGTTCACGCCAAGAGCGCTGCCATTCATCAGCACTACGACCATGGGCTTATTGGCGTTGGAGATGAATTGCAGCAGGTCCTGCTCGGGCTTGGGCAGGTCGAGCGAGGTGCGGTCGCCGCCTTTGAAGCCTTCTTCGTTGACCTGCATCTCCTCGCCTTCGAGCTGGCTGGTGATGCCGACGACGGCGACGATGACGTCGGCATTTTGCGCGGCGGCCAGAGCGTCTGGCTGAGGCGAGCGATCGACCACGGACCAGATGAGCTGGGCCTTCGGTGTGCCTGAGCCGATGACCGCGTATTCGACTTTGATTTCTGCTTTCTTGCCGGCTTCGAGATGGACGCGGCCAAGCTTGGGTTCGGGACCGCTGGTCATGAATTCGAGGGCTACCTCCTTGCCGTCGACGGAGACGCGGGCAAAGCCGTCGGCGAGGATGCCGAAGTTGTAATCGGCCGTGGCGGTGGGGGTGAGGAAGCCGCTCCACTGAATCATGAGCGGAGTCTTACCGACCGTTTCGGCGGGCAGGCTGGCGGTGGTGAGATCGACGTTAGATTCGGTGCGGCTGGTAATCGGCGTGGGTTTTTCGCCCATGGGCTGGCCGGTGGAGTAATCGGCTTTCAAACCGGGTTTGCCGTCGGGCGTGGTGAGCAGTGCGGAGTCGACCGGCTTGCCGTCATTGCGCAGGAACTGGGTCCCGGGGACGAAGGTGATCTGCGCGTTGGGGAACTCCGCCTTGAGCCCTTCGAGTACGCTGACGGAGTGCGTGGGCACGCCGTTGTAGTTGCCCAGCAGCACTTTGGTCTGGTCAGCGAGTGGGCCAATGACGGCGATCTTGGTGGGGGCTTTCAGCGGCAATACGCCATCGTTCTTCAGCAGCACCATTGATTCGTTGGCCAGCTTGCGAGCCAGGGCGCGATGCGCGGCGGAATCCAGTTCTTTTTCGTCGATCTTGGTGTAGGGGACCATCTCCGGCGGGTCGAACATGCCCAGCTTGATGCGCGCGGTAAAGAGGCGACGCAGGGCGATGTCGATGTCGCTTTCCTTGATGAAGCCCTGCTTCACGGCATCGACGTAGGGCTTGTAGTCATGGTCGTCGGTGACCTTGGCGAAGAAGTCGGCGCACTCGTTGTCCATGCCGCGCTTGAGCGAGATACCGGAAGCCTCAGCCTGGGTGGGCTTGAATTTGTGGCCCTCGTGAATGTCGATTACGGCGCCGCAATCCGATACGACGTAGCCCTTGAAGGCCCACTTGCCGCGCAGTTGATCTTCGAGCAGGAACTCGTTGGCGCAAGCGGGCTGGCCATTGATGCTGTTGTAGGCGCACATGATGGAGCCGGCTTTGCCTTCGGTAATGGCGGCGCGGAAAGCGGGCAGGTAGGTATCGATCTCATCGTGCTTGCTGACGGTGACGTCGGCGATGTGGCGGGTCGATTCCGGTCCGCTGTGGACGGCGTAATGCTTGGGGGTGGAGATGACGCGGTAGTACTTCGGGTCGTCGCCCTGCATGCCGGTGACGAAGGCTACGCCCATGCGGCCTGTGAGGTAAGGGTCTTCGCCGTAGGTTTCCTGGCCACGGCCCCAGCGCGGGTCGCGGAAGATATTGATGTTGGGCGCCCAGAAGTCGAGACCTTCGAAGATGTTGCTGTGGCCGGCGCGGACGTCCTGCGCGTGTTTGATGCGGCCCTCGGTGCTGATGGCGATGCCCATCTCGTGAATGGTGGCGGGATCGAAGGTCGCGGCCAGACCGATGGGTTCGGGGAATTCTGTTGTTCCGTTGACGGCTACGCCATGCAGGCTCTCGCTCCACCAATCGTACGCGGGGATGCCGAGGTGCGGGACGGCGCGCGCCTGGTTCACGAGTTGCTGGGCCTTTTCTTCGAGCGTCATGTGCTGGATGATGTCGTCGACACGCTTTTCGATGGGGAGCTTGAGATTCATGTAGGGCATCTTGCTGGCGTCCTGCATGGGCTGCGCGGCGACTGCCGGAGCAGGAGCCTGGGCAAGCAGGCAGAGAGGCGAGAAAGCAGCGGCAATCAGGCTGCTGACCAGCAGATTACGAGAGGTGCGAGCGCGGCAGGGCAAAGACGTCCGTTTCATGGCAACCAACTTCCTAAATCGCTTTATTTGTGAAAGAACGAGCGAAACCAATGTAGTCGCAAGGCGGTTCGATTGTAAAGATTCGACCGGAGCGGATTTTGCTGGTTGGCGGCGGAAGCGGGTCTGATAGTTCAGCCTGACGGGGAAGCCTTGGAAACTGCGTGCAGCCAGCTTCGGAAGAAAGCGCGCAACTCAACCGGAGGCCGCAGCCAGAGTTGCGCCGCGGTGGGACGCGCTTCCCGGCGCACGAGGATGCTAAGGCCGCGGGCGCCGAGAGCTTCAAAAGCGTCTTCGTCGGTAGTGTCGTCGCCCAAGTAGGCGACCGGCGCGTGGGAGGGCCAGGACCGCAGCAGCAGGCGGACGGCGCCACCCTTGTTGCGCCCGGCGCGCAATTCCATGCCCCCGTCGAAGGTGAGCAGTGTCATGCCGGGAGTTTCGGCAAAGGGCAAGAGAACTTCCATGGTGCGCGTCCGCGCCAGCTCGGCCAGGTGGGACGATTTGCCGCGCCAGTGAACGACCACTGCATTCCATTTTTCTTCGAGCCGCAGGTCCATGCCGGCCTGTTGAACGCGGTGACGGGCCGCCCGGAGGGCTTCGAGCTGCGCATCTTGCAGCTTTTCTTTTTCGACTTCTCCATTGGGCAGCAGACGTTCCGCTCCGTGCAAACCCCAGATTTCGACCGGGGTTGCCAGGCCGAGCTGGCGGGCGACCTGGCGCGACGGCCGGCCGCTGATCAGAGCCACGCGGGTGCGGCCCTCTCTGCTGATGCGATCCAGCAACTCACGCACGCCGGCCCACGGGCGAACGGTCGCGGGGTCAATGCGGAAAGGAGCGAGCGTGCCGTCGAAATCGAGCAGCAGGCAGCTTTGTTGCGCGGCCGACAGTCGCCTGAAGAAGTCTGTGAGGTGAGGGGCAGCCAAGCCTGACGCCGGGCTGTCGTTCCGTTGAGGCGGGTGTTCGGCGATGCGTCTCGGAGTGGTTACTCGGTCGGCAACTACGGTGGCAGACATCGAATGCTACTCCGCGAAACAGGTTCAGCGCTGCACCCATGGTATGGGCAGCGTGATGGACAGCAGGTGAAAATCGTAGTGGGTGTGCTCAATCGTGCAAGTGGTCTTGATTCGAATCACGATCATGCGAGTCTGCGATGTACCGGTTTCGGCGAAAAGGCAAGGACTTCGTCCTCAATGCGCACCGCGCAGACGTCCGTCAGCACGTTGGACGCCCAGCGATAGACGTTATGTTCCTTGACCTGGAGGCGCATGCGCTCCATGCGCAGGCGCTGCTCGCCGGGGCTCATTTCGAGCGCGGTGCGAATGGCTTCACCGACTTGCTCGACGTTGTAGGGATTGACCATCAGTGCATCTCGGAGTTCCTGCGCGGCTCCGGTGAATCGGCTCAGGATGAGGACGCCGTCGTTCATGCGCCGGGCGGCGAGGTATTCCTTCGCGACCAGGTTCATGCCGTCGTGCAGCGCGGTCACCAGGCAGACATCGGCTACGCGGTAAAAGCGTTGAACTTCCTCGTGGCTGCACTGGCGCTCGATCAGCAGGATGGGCTTCCAGCGCGCGGTTTCAAACTTCCGATTGATGCGCTCGACGGCTTCTTCCACCTGGATGCGCAAATGAATGTAGCTCGGGATGCGGGTACGGCTGGGTGCGGCGATCTGGATGAAGACGATCTTCTCCAGGTACCAGGGATGCTCTTCGAGGAGAAATTCAAAAGCCAGCAGGCGCTCGACGATGCCCTTGGTGTAGTCCATGCGATCCACACCGAGCAGTATCTGCTCATTGTTCAGGCCCAGTTCGCGGCGCAGGTTGGCAACGTCGGCCTTGCGGTGCGATTCGGCGCTTCCATTTGCACCGCGCACAATCTCTGGGCCGTTTGAGGAGGCCTGGGCCATGGATGTGGAGCCAAACCCGGTAAAGGCGGAATGCTTGGCGAAGTGCTCGTCCCAGGCCACACTAATCGGGAAGGGCCGCACCATGGAAAGATGGTTGTTGCGGCGAATGCTGAAGTGCTCCCAGTCGGTGCGGGCTTCGAGGGCGCGGTCAACGGTTTCGAGGAAATTGTTGCAGTGCGACTGGATGTGGAAGCCGATGACGTCTGCGCCGAGCAAGCCATCGACCAGTTCGGCCTGCCAGGGGCAGATGCCGAAAGCTTCGGCGTTAGGCCAGGGGATGTGCCAGAAGATGGCCACGCGCGCATCGGGACGGGCTTTCTTGATCATGGCCGGCAGCAGCGCGAAGTGATAGTCCTGCACGAAGACGACGGGATGCTCGGTGTCGCTCATTTCTTCGACGAGCACTTCGGCGAAGCGTGCGTTGACACTCTGGTAGTACTGCCAGTCGCTGGCGCGGAAAATGGGGCGGGTGTGGGCGATATGGCAGAGCGGCCACAGGCCCTCGTTGGCGAAGCCTTCGTAGTAGCCTGCCTCTTCTTCTTCGGAAAGCCAGACGCGGCGCAGGGTGTAGCGCGGATCTTCAGGAGGAACACGCAGGCGGTCGTTGCTGTCGACGAAGTTACGGTCCTGGTTGCCGCTGCCGTGGGCGATCCATGTGCCGTCACAGGCCTGAAGGACGGGCTCGATGGCCGTCACCAGTCCGCTGGGGGGAACGACGCATTCGACGTCATTGCCGCGCTGCACGTGCATGTACGGTTCGCGGTTAGAAACGACGAAGAGCTTCCCGTTGCCCAGGCGTTCGCGGACGTGGACGGCGAGGCGATCGGCGGTCCAGACATGCTCGGCGGCATCGCGCAGGCGGGCTTCGGCTTCGGCGGCGGCGCGAGCCTTGGTTAGGTTTTCGGCCAGCGAGGTGACCTCGTTGGCCAGCGGCATGAGGTAGCCGAATTCTTTTGCGCCCTCGCCCACCTCGGCATCGCCCTGGCGCAGCCGGCGCAGCCAGTCGGCGGCGCGGTTCATGGGCTGCAGCAGAAACCAGCGCACCATGAAAAGAGTCACGACCACAACCAGGATGACCATGGCGACGATGCGCAGGAAGCTGCGCTTCCACACGTCGATACCCTCCAGGCGGATGTAGTCGGCGTCCATGACCATGACCAGCGCACCGACGCTGCGCTGACCGTCATGCAGCGGAATGGCGTCTTCGTACCACAGGCGCGGGGAGTCGGAGTTGACAGGCGCGGCGCGCAGCGGTCCCGGTTGCCCCTTGACCGGCGGCGGGACGGCACTCTGCGGAATCTTGACGAACGCGCTCGCTTCCTTACCGGCGTAGAGTGCGTACTTCAGCAGCTTTTCCGGCGTCTTCTGCAGCGGATAGATGTCGCCCGTCGAGGCCAGCAGCTGACCGTTGGTGTCATAGACGGCCAAGCTGGGTTGATCCGGATATTGACGCAGGAACTGGAGCAGCTTGGGCAGGGCATCCACGGGGCCGGTTTTGAGCAATTGCTCGATCTGCGGCTGGGCCCCGGCGCCGTACCACTGAATGCGACGTTCCAGGTCGGCATGCAGCGTGTGCTTGTGAGCCAATACGTCAAAATATGTCGAAGCGAGTGAAATCAGCGTAATGCCCACGAGCAGCGTTGCGACTAGGCGCAGGCGAAAAAAGTGCATGAAGAACCCTCAATAAGACAAGAAAGCGGGCGTATGACAGAAAAGATCGTCCACTGGTATGCACGTGGCGTGCCAGCCGGACCTAAGGGTTTAGATGCAGGTTACGCCCGGGGACGGTGACAATTTTACGTTCTTCGGTAAAAAATACCTGTCGAGCCAGAAGCTTGGATGTGCCTTTGACCGCTGTTGAACGCGGTAATCCGAGCAGCATCCGTCCAAAGTTGGAGGAGAAGCCTCGGGACAGGTATTAGGCTTGAAGCGGTTGCAAGCTGGAGGCGAACCCGATATTGTTCCACCAAGGTCATGACCGACAACATGCGCCCGTTTGATTCCTCCGAACAGGACGCAGCGACTGGGTTTGCGCACGTTCAAACAGAGCTCGCTCCCTCCGCGTTTCACAGTCTTTTCGAGTTTTCTCCGGATGCCATATTCATCACGGACGCCGCCGGGGTTATCCGAGGAGCCAATCCGCGTGCCGTTGAGCTTTTTGGGTTCAGCGTCGATGAGCTGGTGGGGAAGAGGATCGAGATGCTGGTCCCCGCCCGATTTCGCCCACGCCATCCGCAGCGGCGCGAGAAGTACCAGGCACATCCGCGCGCCCGGCAGATGGGGGCTGCGTTGAATCTGTTTGGTTTGCGGCGAGATGGCACCGAGTTTGCCGTGGATATCATGCTCAAGCCGATGGAAACGGAGAAGGGGACCATTACCTTCAGCTTTGTGCGCGACGTGTCCGAACAGCGCGCGGCTGAAGAGGCGCTGCGCAGCAATCATCAGCAGATCAGCTCCATTCTGGCCAGCGTGCGCGACTATGCCATTTACATGCTGGATCAGGACGGCCGGGTAGCTACCTGGAGCCCTGGAGGCGAACGCATCAAGGGTTACACCGAGGCGGAGATTCTGGGCCGGCCCTTTGCCACGTTCTTCCCTGAAGAGGATGTGATGCGGGGTCTTCCAAAGGAACTGCTGCGGCTGGCAGCCGAGCGCGGGCGCATCGAGCAGGAGGGATGGCGCATTCGCAAGGACGGGTCGCGCTTCTGGGCCGACAGCATCCTAACCGCCATTCGCGATTCCGCGGGAGCCATCACCGGCTACGCCAAGGTCACGCGCGACTTCACCGACCGCAAGCGGGCCGAGGAATCGATCATGCTGCAGTTGAGCAGCGCCCTGCTGGCCAACGTGGATGTGCGCAAGCTGCTGGCCGCCATCTCGGCCAGCATCAGCGAACTGATTCCCCACGATTGCGCCACGCTGGCCCTCTACGACGATAAGAGCGAGATGCTGATCGCGCAATTTTTGAGCAGTGACCAGGAAGAAGCGCCGACGAGTGAGGTACGGATTCCGGTGGTGAATTCGCCTGCCGGCGCAGCGTTTCTCCACCGCGAGCCGGTGCTGCTGCCGAACATGCTCGAATCGGAGTTTGCACCCGAGTCGATGCAGCATCTGACCTCTCTCGGCATGCAGTCCGGATGCTGGGTTCCTCTGGTGCATCGAGGCGACGTCATCGGCACCATGATGGTGGGGAGCCGGCTCGAGGCGGGTTTTGGTCACCAGGAAGCCGACCTGCTCATCCAGGTCGCGGACCAGGTGGCTATGGCTGTCAACAACGCCATGGCTTTCCGGCAGATCAGCGAATTGCGCGACCGGCTGCGGCAGGAAAAGCAGTATCTCGAGGAAGAAATCAACCTGGAGAAGCGTTTTGAAGACATCGTGGGCGACAGCGTGGGTCTCCGCTACGTGCTAAAAGAGATCGGCACGGTGGCGCCGACCAATGCGACGGTGCTGATCCAGGGAGAGACCGGGACGGGCAAGGAATTGCTGGCGCGCGCCATTCATCGGCTGAGCACGCGCAGCGAGCGCACCTTCATCAAGGTGAATTGCGCGGCGATCCCGGCTGGCCTGCTGGAAAGTGAGTTGTTCGGGCACGAGAAAGGCGCATTCACGGGGGCCATCGCGCGCAAAATTGGCCGTCTGGAGTTGGCGCATGAGGGGACGCTGTTCCTCGACGAAGTGGGCGAGCTGCCGCTGGAGCTGCAGCCCAAGATCCTACGCGCCCTGCAGGAGCGGGAGATTGAGCGGCTGGGCGGAAGCCGGGCCATCCCGGTGAATATTCGCCTGATCGCGGCCACGAATCGCGATTTGGGCCAGATGGTCAAGGATCGCGAATTCCGCGCGGATCTTTATTACCGCCTCAAGGTTTTTCCCATCTTTGCCCCGCCTTTACGTGACCGGCTGGGCGATATTCCCATTTTGGTGCGGCATTTTGTCGCGGCGCACAGCCGACGCATGGGCAAAACCATCGAATCCATTCCGCCCGCGACGATGGAAGCGTTGACGCGCTGGGACTGGCCGGGAAACATCCGTGAACTGGAAAACTTCCTGGAGCGCTCCGTCATTTTGACCCGCGGCCCGGTGCTCTACGTGCCGCTGGCGGAGTTGAAGATCGAAAAGCCGGACCCGGCGCCGGTACATGAGCGCCCAACCCTGCACGAAGCAGAGCGGGAACACATTCTGCGGGTTTTGCGGGAAACGCGGGGTCAGATTGGCGGCGCGGATGGGGCAGCGGCTCGTCTGGACCTCAAACGGACGACGTTAAATTCGAAGTTAAAAAAGCTTGGTATCGAGCGAAGTGACTATATTTCGTCGTAATGACGATATTTCGTCTTCGTCACTTCGTCACTTGAGGTTCGTCACTTTGGTCTGTCTCGCCCGTTCCATTCCCTAAGTCCAATATTTGCAATACATAGTGGTTATGACTGCGCTCGGAATGGCTTTGGCCACGCAAGTGCCATAGGAAGGGTGCGGCGCAGGATGAGCCACGATACGTTACGAATCTCGACAGAAAAAATTGACGAGGCGATGGTGATCCGGCTGGATGGCCGCGTTGCCGGACCATGGGCGGCCGAACTGGTTCGCGTCTGGTCGGAAAACGCAGGATTGTTCGACCAGCGCAAGACCACCCTCGATATTCGCAACGTGACCTACGTGGACGAGCCAGGGAAAACCATCCTGCGCGACATTTTCGATCAGACCCAAGCGGAGCTGCTCGCCAGCACTCCGTGGACCCGATACCTCGCAGAAGAAGTGATGCGTAACCGCGCAAACCATGTTGAAGAGGAGCTATAGATATGCAGACCATGCGACACACCATGAGTGAAGGCCGAAGCCAGACCCAGCGGGTTGGCGACTTTTTCCAGAAACTTTCCCCAGTTGCGCTGAAAGATCTCGAGTCGTTTGAACACCCCACACTCATGCCCGCAGGCCGCGTATTGTTTTCTGAAAAACAGACACCTCCTGGAATCTTCATCATTCATTCCGGCGAAGTGAAGCTTTCGATCAACTCGAGCGATGGCAAGCGGTTGATTCTTCGCATTGCGCGGCCGGGCGAGATCCTGGGGCTGACCTCGGCGCTTTCTGGCTGTCCCTGCGAGATGACAGCCGAGACGCTCTACCCGGCGCGTATCGCGGCCATCGCGCGGCGCGACTTCCTCGGCTTTCTGCTCCGCCACCCAGAGGTCTACCAGGCCGTCACTGAAGAGCTGAGCCTGCAGTTGAGCATGGCCTGCGAACAGCTTCGCACGGTGGGACTGTCCTCTTCCGCACCAGAGAAGCTGGCCCGGTTGCTGCTCGATATGAGCGAGCATGGGCAGAAGACCGACCGGGGCACGCGCTTCCGCTTCTCGCTTACGCATGAAGAGATCGGCGAATTCATCGGGACCTCACGCGAGACGGTGACGCGCACGTTGAGCGTCTTCAAGCATCGTCAGCTGGTGGCCTTTGAAGGTTCGACGCTGACCATCCCCAACCGCGTTGCTCTGGAAAGCTTCGCCAATTGCTGAGCCATTGCCCCACAAGGACCGGGGATAGATGTGCATAGATACAACGAGGCAGGCATCGAGGTTTTGCCTGGATGCCTGCCTCATAGAAAAGTCCGAAGCGTGACGAGACAAGCCAGATCGAGGGCATGCAATGGCCGACCTTTGGCCGAGCGTGACTTGCATCACTGCATAACCCCGGCATTGCGAATCTTATGAATGCATCCGGAGGAAGCCGTGAGGAGAAATGTGAGCGAGCGATCGATTCCGCTACATGCACTCGCCGCACCTGACCACATCCTTGTGGCGGTGGACTCCAGGGATGCCGAGTTTCTGGTCTCCTATGCGATTGCCCAGGCAAAAAGCAACAACGCGCATGTGACGCTGCTGCATGCCATTGTTCCCATGAATGCCATGGCGGTCGAGGGCGGCGCGGTTCCTTACATCAACGATATGTCGATCGAGCTGAACGCGCAGCGCATGCTGCGAGAGTTAGCCCGGGAACTCGACCTGCACGGCATTGCATGGGATATCTTGACCCGCCATGGCTACGCGCCCACGGTCATCTGCGACGAGTTGAATCGCACCGGCGCCACGCGTCTGATCATGGGGACGCACGGACGCAAGCACCTGGCGCAGTTCGCGCTGGGATCGGTGGCGCAGGAGGTCTTGCGCAATGCGCATGTACCGGTGTTTGCAGTCGGGCCGCACGCCCACCGCAAGGCCGGCCGCGAGATCCCGCGCAAGATCCTGCACCCCGTTTCACTGACCGGCCACTATGAGCCGAGCGTGAAGTTTGCGCTCGACCTGGCGCGCATCCATCATGCGGAGCTTCACCTGCTGCACGTGCTTCACTCAGAACTCGAAGCCAATGCCGAGCCTGGCCAATCGCTGGACTGGGCTGAGAATGCGATGGCCGAATTGATCGCGGGGGAGAAGGGCGAGAAGCTGGAGATTCGCACGAACGCGACGTTCGGAAATGTTATACGTGAAATCTTATTCGCGGCAGCAGTAGCAGATGCAGATTGGATAGTTGTTGGCGTCCATGCCAATGGAGCGCGCTGGCCATTAAATAACAGCACGGCGTATCGAGTGTTAGCGGAAGCCAATTGCCCGGTGTTAACGATTCCCCACCATTTTTAGGGCTTTTCCGCCGCTTTCGCGATTCCTGAAACCTAGATCAGGATATCTTTGTCCCGAATTGGGAAACCAAAAGAAATCTGTGATGGAGATCACCAAGTTAGTAAGGTCAGCCCTCAATTCGGGTGATTTACGGAGTTATAATTTTCATATTATCCGCGAGTCGCCGATAGAGATTTGAGGTTGCTAATGCCGCCTGCTCCAACAGGTCGTTTCCACCGGGACTGCCAGCAGTGCGAACTTCGAATGCGCGGCATGTTCTGCAACCTCAACGCTGAGACGCTTTTGAATTATGAAAGCATCGGCACGCAGAGCGCGTATCGCAAAGGCGTGAAGCTGTTTGAAGAAGAGACACCCTGCACGGGTGTCTTTGTGCTTTGCACCGGGCGGGTGAAACTCTCCTGCACCTCGCGCGAGGGCAAGACTCTGCTGCTGCGCATTGCGGTTCCGGGCGATGTTTTGGGTCTGGGCGCGGTAATCTCGGGTTCGCGCTACGAGGTGACGGCGGAGACGCTGGAGCCGACATCGTTGAAGAGCATCCGGCGCGATGAGTTTCTTGCTTTCCTGAACCGCTATGGCGATGCCAGCCTGCGCTCGGCCCAGGCGCTCTCCAAGGAATATCGTTCGGCCTTTTTCGATGCGCGACGGCTGGCGCTGTCTGATTCTGCCGCTGGGCGTTTGGCCGGGGTGCTGCTGGACTGGGGCAAGGCGGCCTCAATCGGCAAGGCGGAGATGCGATTTGCCATGGCGCTGACCCACGAAGAGCTGGCCAACCTGATCGGCACTTCACGGGAAACCGTGACCCGCGTACTGGGGCGGTTCAAGAAAGAAAACCTGATCCGGATCAACGGATCATCGGTGCTGATTGTGAATTCTTCCAAGCTGGAGCAGATGGCCGCATAGATTTCCGGGTCAAAACGAGAGCGGCAGCCGTGGCGGCTGCCGCTCTTTTTTTGCTGCTTGATATTGCGAGTCGCTTATACCGCTGCGGCGACGTTGACCTGCTCGGCGATTGAGGTGAGCAACTCATCGGCGTTCTCTTCTTCCTCTTCAATCGACTCGAGGATGGCGGCGTCCTCATCCAGGCCGAGCAGTTCGGCCCAGGTGCGGAGGGTACCGTATACGGCGAATTCGTGGTGCTCCACCTGCTGCGCGCCGCCGATCAAGGCGATGTCGCGGATGGAGGGTTCCGTGACGTCCTTGATGGTGTCGGAGGCTTCGGTGGTCAGGCCGTTGATGACCTTGCAGGTCTCGGTTGCAGGCTCGCCGATGTGCCGTGTTAGGAGTTCCTCGAGCTTTGCGACGTGGCCGCGCGTTTCCTGCAGATGAGTTGTGAAAGCGTTGGCCAACTCGGAGTTGGTGGAGTTTTCGATCATGTCCGGCAAGGCCTTGGTGATTTTCTGCTCCATGTCCAGGGCTTTCTTAAGGTTGCTGATATAGAGGCTGCGGAAATCTTCAATGTTGGCTGAGAAGAGCTTCATAATGTTTCCCTTTCCTAGGTTTACGCGCAAAGAGGTATGCTGCCGTATGTCGTTCGACAGGGTCGTCGGGGGGAGGAGACAAGGCCTGCTCGTGCAGGGAAGCTTCCTCCATTTAAGGTCTTGCTGTTGCAGGGATCAGGGGGGAATTGCCAAAAAGTGCCTGACCGAGGACTTGGGGTGGCGAAAGGTGATGGGGGGGGGCGCTCGTTTCTGCTGCTAACGAGCCTCTGGCAGTGCGAGTCACCTTGTGCATCCGGTCCTGGCCAATTCTGACGCCCACACCGACGTTCTCGCGTGTGCGTCGTCCACTGTTGTCTTAGAGAGCCGTCCCCATGCGGGGGTTGCCCTTCCGTGACGCTTCCTTTTCCTCGGTGAAACGGGCTGAGCGACGGCGCCCCATTCACCGCGTTCCCATCTTGAAGAGCGGGACTGGGACCAAAACGCACCCCTAAGGGACGGAGCCGGGCCGGACTCAGGACTGTGCGATGCTGAAAGCAGGGAGGCGATTGCGATGGACATGCTGCCCATCTATCTGAAACTGGAAGGCCGTCCGTGCCTTGTGGTGGGAGCGGGCATCATCGCTTCGCCGAAAATCGACAGCCTTGTGCGCGCCGGGGCCCGGGTTACGGTGGTTGCTCCGCGGGCTTTGCCTGGGGTCGAGCGGCAGGCCGTCGCCGGCCAGATTTGCTGGCTGGCTCGAGAATTTGTTCCCAACGATCTGGATGGAAAGTTCCTGGTGATTACGGGGACGGATGTGCGCGATGTGAATCATTTCGTGGCGCAGCAGGCGCGCGCCCAAGGGATTCTCTGCAACTCGGTGGACGATCCGCCGGATTGCGACTTTTTTTATCCATCGGTGGTGCGGCGCGGCGATTTGCAGGTTGCCATCTCGACGGCTGGCAAAAGCCCGGCGCTGGCGCAGCGGCTGCGCGCGGAAATCGACGATCTCTTGCCGGAAGACGCGGGTCGATGGCTCGATGAGCTGGGCGAGCTGCGATTACGCATCCTGGCGGCCTTTCCGCTGGGTGATGAGCGCAAGCAGGCTTTGCACCTGCTGGCGCGACGAGAGAGTTGCGATCCGGCGGCGTGCCCGGTGCATGCACTGCTCGACACGCTCGCGCACGACTCACTGAGTTCTGAATCAAGCGACTCGACCGAGCCAGCGCGGGCCCTGCCTTGTGCCAAGAGCGGGGATCGCGCGTGATAACGATGATGGGCTCGGTTGCGCAGTGCGGCACCGTGTACTTGGTTGGTGCGGGATCGGGAAGCGTGGATATGCTGACACTGCGGGCACACGCGCTGATTTCTTCGGCGACCTGCCTGCTGCACGACGATCTGGTTGCGGAAGTGGTGGTGGCGCTGGCGCTGCCGGGAGCTCTGGTGCAGAACGTAGGCAAGCGCTGCGGGTTGAAGAC
>CAILBQ010000819.1 GCA_903832475.1 uncultured Acidobacteriota bacterium
GGCCGCCTTCACCGCCTGGCTATACATCGGAGGTGGCTTGGCTGCCTTGGAAGTGAATACAATAGTGCGCGCCATGGGATGAAGTTGCTTTCGGGTTCAATGCGGCTCCGGGTGCGGGAGAGGGTGCCTGGGACAGGTCGTGTTCGAAGCATCCTCCCGACCCCGTCATCCACCACTACCGGCCTCGCGTACGTGCGCAATCCTCGAAGTAGACCCTGTCACGGGTGCGACGAAAACTGATCCAGACCGATGGTTTTACCTCCATCTCGTACTAAACTTCGCCGACGTTCACCCCGCGCATCGTAAAGTCGCCGGAAATGCCGATTAAAAAAGCGGCGGGGGTTAGCCGGGTTTGGGCATGGGTCAGCCTGGGCTCATCGCCAGGTTTCCGTCCACGCCGCAAATTCCACCGGCCGCAGCCGGTAGCGGGCGAAGTTGCCCTCGTGCAGGCTCGTGAGTTCAGTCTCGGCTATTTCGGCGAAGCGTTTCCGGTCGTTCGCGTCCGGCATTTTCTGTGCCTCGTTCCGTACAAAGGCCGCCGCGGCCTTCTTGTCCATGCCGCCGCGGACGACGGCGGCAACGACCTCCTTCAGGCGCTCGCGATGCCGCAACCGGAATGCATCCGGTTCGCCCAGTGACTGGCGGACCGCCGCGTAGCGGGCGCAGGAGCGCTCGTAGGCCCATTCGAAAACGTCGCGAAGGTAGTCGACGCGCTTGAGCTCATAGATGCCAATGATGGCGCTCGTGTAGTCGGACCGCGGCACGTCGACGAACGACAAGGGCCCGAGATTGTGCTGCACCAGTGGAATGTTGGCGGCGAGCCGCGACACGCGCTTGTTCACATCCTCGAACGGTTGAAGATAGGGGAGCTGGACCATCGCGAAGAACGACTGCTCAAACGCATCCTCGATGGCGAACGCGGTGGCGAGGATTTGATCGAAGCATTCCTCAATCGACGACCGGACTTCCAGGGGATGAAACACCGAGCCGCCGATCGCGACCGCGCGCGTGCGCAGCCGCCCGCCCGCGGCCGGATCGGGCAGCAGATTTTCCGCGAGCAACGCGTGCAGGTTGCAGAGCGTGTAGCGATTAAAACCGATTTCCGAGGCACGATCGGCCAGCAGCTCAATGGCCGCCTTGTGATTGAGGATCATCTGAGTCTCATCAGCGCCCTTGCCTTCGGCATTTTCGCCCCGCTCCAGGAGCCGCTGCGTTTCCAACAGCGAGTAGGTGTTGCCCTCGAGACGGCTTGAATTCCACGAGAGGTCGATGAGCAGCCGATCCATAACCTTGCGCAAATGCGTGCCGGCCGGCAGCGCCTCGCCCGTCGTTCGGCCGAGCGCCGCCAGCTTGCGGCGCAGCGCCGGGGAAAGATACGCGGACACATTCGGCCGGTAGCTGTCGAGAAACGAAAGATCGTAGCCGACAGGTTTGCGCCGTGCGGTCGGCCGGCTGACGAACCGCTGGATCTCCTTGGCCGCGGCGGAAAGCCGGACGCCGATGTCGAAATCGCTGATGGCCCGTGGCGTCAGCTCTCCGACCGCCGTGGCGAAGGCAGAGCGGTAGCGCTGGCCGGCTCGGGAACTCAGCACCTCGAGCCGGTTTTCGGCGACGAGCCGCGCAAGCCGCCGCTGCAATGTACGCCGTGCAAGCGATCGGGGCACCTTGCCGGCGATTTCCTTCAGCGAAGCGGGCTGTGGAAATCCCGCCACGGCATCGAGGATTTCGGCCAGCTCGGCCTCTGGAACCTGTTTCGGCATGGCGTTAAATGTGGCGCAAAGAAACAGTTTGCGCCACAAAAAAAGTGAATGCCGTGGATCTCCAAGAATAGAGTCGCGATTATCCGTTAATAAAAAATTGCTTACGAAATCTATCTATTTCCTGTTCGTTGTGGCGCAAGATCCGTGCTTACGCCACTAAATCTCCGACGGGAGGCGGTGCCCTCACGGACCTCCTCGATGGGCGAAGGGCGACGCAGCAAGGGCTTTGTTCGACATACATCAA
>CAILBQ010000820.1 GCA_903832475.1 uncultured Acidobacteriota bacterium
CCTGCTGCGCGGCCTTGACGCTTTCCGCGTCCGCTTTGCCATCGAAGAGGCTTGTCCAGGCCAAGTTGTTGTAGTCGCCGGCCGAGGCTTTTCCTTTGTCGATCAGCACCTGTTCAGTGGCCCGGGCAAGCGCAAAGTCGCCTTCCGCCTCAGCCAGCTTCACCTTGTAACGGAGCAGAAACTTGTCGTCCGGATGCTTGGCGAGGCGCACATCGAGCATCTGTTTCCAATCGCTCCAGTCTTTCAGCAATCCGTCAGCGGTTCCGGCAAGATCGATGGCTACGTACGAGTCGGGATACTTCGCGAGGATCTCAGCGCTGACTGTTTTCAGTGCCGGCCCATCCTCAACTGTGCTCAAAATGGATGCGAGGAGAAGTCCCAGGTCCAGACGCTTCTGATCGGAGGTGGCCTTCTCTCGTGCGTCACGGACTTTGGGTATCAGCGTTTTGAGAGTCGTTGCCGCACCCGGAGACGATGCAATGAGCGAGGCCGCAGCCAACTCGATTGCCTCCTGATCTCCGGTATCGCCTACCGTCCAGAAGCGAGGCAGCAGCGGGCCTGCGAGGGGATCGTCGCCGCCACCTTTATGGAGACGGTCGCGCACCCAGTCGAGCAGAGATCGAGCCTCCTGCTCCTTGCCCGTGTGGCTCAGGTACAGCGCTTCGTAACCTGCCTCGGAAGTATCCCTTCCCTCGGTCACAACCTTGAAAGCGCCGTCTTCCTTGCTCACAAAGAATTGTTGCGCTTGCGCTCCCAGGCTCTGCACAGAAATCTTGTAGCCGCTGCGGTCGTCTCCTTCTGAGGTGAATTTGAGATTTGCAGCGAAAAGGTCCAGCAACACGTTCGCAGGCAAACCTGACTGCGCGGCAAGCGCATGCAACAAGCCGCGACTCTCGGTTGCCTTCTCGAGATTTCGCTTCCATTCCAGGTCAGAGCCGTAAGCATGTCGGGAAAGTACTTCAGACGCTACGTTCTCCGTAAGCCCGCCGGTCATCATCGCCATGAACATATGCTGAACGACGCTTCGGGGATCTGTAGCCGGTAAAAACTCTTTCTTCCACGGAGTGAGTTCGCGAAATAGGCCAATCTGCTGCGTGACGGCGGCTGCATTGCTCTGGCCACCGACGCTTGCCGAAAGTATGCCGGCAGCTTCGGGATAGCGACTCAGATGAAGGAGCTGATTGCCCGCTGTCGATAGTGCCGAGGTGCGTTCCTGTGGTCCTGACGAAAGATGATCGGCGCGAGCGATTCCCGCGGCGATTCCTGCATCGCCACCTTGTAGCGCGACCGTCGCGGCGATGCCGATCGCGTCACGAGTCGTGGAAGAACGAAGCTTCTCCACTTCCTCTAACACCTGTTTGTACTGGCCGCTGTACAGCAGGTCAAACAGTAGGTTGTCTTCGTATCTCTCCCCGGTTGATTTATCTTTCTCCAGCACGGCCCGGTAGCCGCGAATGGCATCCGCCATGTGGGCTTCCGCGCTATATCGCTCGCCGTCATAACCGAACTCCTGAAGGATTGCAAAGTCGATGGCAGTGTAGGAATCTTCTGGGTCAAGCTCAATCGCCTTCTTGTACGCCGCGGCTGAACAGTCCCAGTCGAAGCCATAGGCATACTGCACGCCAATCGAGTTGAACTGGCAGACCCATCCCAATGCCTTGAAGGCTACAGCCGAATTTGGATCAAGGCGAGTCGCCTGCTGCGCTTCGATCCTGGCCTTGTCTCCCATGCCTGCCTGCAAGAAGGCATACGCAATCTGGGCGTGGTGAAGAGCTTCTTTTGGATGAAGGTCAATGAGCGAGCGGTCGGTAGCCAGAGCTTCGCGAATCTTTCCAGCGGTCAGCAGTTTCGATCCGGCCTGGTCGAAAAGCACCATGACCATATCCTGCTTGTAGGCTGCAAGCACGGCCTGCCGAAGCGCCAGCGCCTCGTCCAGGGTGTACTTTGGCTTGCCAGTCTCAAACCGCAGCGCGGCCGTGATGATGCCGTGACCATCTGCCTCATAGTGCTGGGTGAGTTTCGCAGGCCCGATATCAGTGCTCTTGTTTTCAGGCAGCGCGCGAAGAACAAAGCCGGTGGGAGGTGTAATCGTGTAGCGCCACTCTGTGATGAACGGTCGAACGTCGTAGTCGGCGACTCGCGCGAGCTCTGCCTTCTTCTGATCTTCTTCCTGTTGCGGAGTCAGCTTGTCCCCATTGGGATTTGGGTCCGTGGTGAACCATCCTGGCAATCGTTCAAACAGCGATGTGAATGGGATGGCGACAGCGGCATCGTTAATATCGGTGTTGCCGCGCTTTGCCTCTGCCATATCCAGCTTGAGCACGAAAGGCTTGCTCAGGTCTTTGCCATCGCCATGCTGCACGCTCGTCAATGTCTTGGCCAGGTAGTAATTCTTGGCATACGTTTCCAGGTTGGTTCTCTTTTCCCGTGTTTCCGCAGTCCCGTACGCCGAGCGGTAGCTCTCGTCCACTGCGCCTTGGGTGAGTGACGTTTCGGTGATATGTGCCGAGCCGTATTCGGTCATCACGATGTCGCGCAGTTCCGTCAGGTGATCGTCTTTAGATTTGGCGACGGGCGTCTGGATGAGATGCTCGGTGCCGTCGGCAATGATTAATGCCATCCTGCCCTGGTCCATGTAGGGCAAATTGCCAACCTGGGTATACTCCGCCGTGGCGTCAATCCACATGGGCTGGCTGCCGTTGTCGTCTGCGGGAAGATAGACGATGGCATGATCGAACTGATTCATCCCCGGCAATTCCTGCGTAACATCCAAACCCGGGCCGGAATCAAGCAGAGCCAGACTGGCAGAGATGCCGGCAGCACGCAGCATTGCGACCAGCATCGCCGCCTTGTCTTTGCAATCGCCATAATGCCGCTTGATGACTTCTGAAGCTGTTTGCGGTTGCAGGCTGGCCTGGCCGAATTCGATGCCCGTATAGCGAATGTCTTTGTGCAGCCGCGCAACGATGCGCTGAATCGCAGGCATGCGTTCGCTGGAAGGCTCGCTCGGCAGCAGCGACTTCACCTTTGCTGGGTCAATCTGCGGCTCCGCCAGTTGACGGTAGGCACGGGCCACCGCAGCCCAGGAATCTCCCGTCGAAAATTCGATCATCGGGCCCGTTAGCTCGTGCGTGGGCAGATTGACGTCCGAGTTCTGGTGCGGCGGCAGGTATCCCTGGACGAAGCTGAGATGTCGCAGACCAACATGCTCTTCATCCGCGATCTGCACGCTCGGGAGCAGATGAACGCGATACTGCAATTTCAATTCTTTGGATGCGTCGATGATCAGCTCGGAATGAACGACCGGAACACCGCGGGATAGGAAATCTCGATACACTCCGCCGCCCGAGAAGAAAGGAGCTTTGTCCTCAAGAACGGTCTCTTCCTCCACAATGGCCCCGATGGCCAGCCCCGGTAGAGGCGCCTTTCGTATCCGCGCGTCGCTGTATGTGTCGTCTTCCTGCTCTTCGTTCGCCGGTCCATTGGTGATTGTTTTCTGGTCCAGTTCGCTGACTCTGCCATCTGTCCCGATCACCCGGGCATGAATTTCCGGCTGCTTTTGGTACCACGGTTCCCAGCGTTCCGACGTCTGCGCCCAGTCTTCTACGCCGGCTTTGGTCTCGATGCGAAAAATCATCGAGTGGCGATAGGTAACTCTCCCTTGCGCATCGAGTTTGTAAGCGTCGCGCTCGAAAAGGACGGTCGCCTCCATGAACTTCTCTGGAGCAATCGCCGAGGCAGCCTTCTGGATGTCTGCAACGGAGCTGCTGAATGCCGGTCCCACGATCGCCCATGCTGGAGTTTGAGCATGAGCTGCAAAGCTAACTGACAAAGGCAAAAGAAACAGAAGTGCGGTAATTTTCCGCAGACCAGCGCGGAAACAGGTCGTATTCATGCAGGCGATCCTCTAACTGATTTGCTGAGTTACCCCATCATAGCTCACCCGACAAACTCGCTGAGTGCCGGTTCACCCGGCTGCATGAATAACTTAGCGTTGGTGCGGTTGGTTACAAGGACAAGAGCCAATCCGACAAGATCGTGGCCGAACAAAGCCAATTGTGGTCGAGAACGCATAGAATGATGGCGTTCACCGTGAATCAGAGCAAATTCTAATAGTTTCGCCTTCTGCGCTGATTCGCCCGGAAGTGACGAAATCAGCAGAGGACTATTTCGAAATGACCAGGGAACTCTCCAGGCGGAATTTTCTTGTCCGAGGCGCTGCATCGCTGGGTACGCTTGCCTCACTCTCGACCTTGGCGCGCGCTGTTGCCGCGCAGCCTGGAGGACAGAAGAAGGTCATCCACATCATGGGGTATTCGCACATCGATGCCGCCTGGCTCTGGCCGTGGCGCGATGGCTCCGACGAAGTCCTGAACACCTTTCGCAGCGCTCTCAACCGCATGATCGAAACTCCAGACTTCTGCTATAGCCATTCCTCGTCCGCCCACTACCGCTGGGTAGAACGTGCCGATCCGGCAATGTTTGCAGAGATCCAGAAGAGGGTACAGGAAGGCCGGTGGGAGGTCATCGGCGGCTGGCCGGTCGAGCCGGATTGCAATATCCCCTCAACCGAAAGCTTTGTGCGCCACTCGCTCTACGGCAAGCAGTATTGCAAACGCGCTCTGGGTGTCGATGTGAACATCGGCTTCAATCCCGATTCCTTCGGCCACGCGGCGGGTCTCCCTACCATTCTCAAGAACGCAGGCTACGGCTACTACTCCTTCATGCGCCCGCAAGCCCATGAAATGAAACTTCCCCTTGTGTTCTGGTGGGAAGCG
>CAILBQ010000821.1 GCA_903832475.1 uncultured Acidobacteriota bacterium
ACGGTTGACTATGACTGGGAGCATCAACGCAAGCCGCAGGCAGTCTCGGTGTTGATGGAGTCGGCACAGTCTGCCTATCCCGACTTGAAGAGCCGATTCGAGCTTGAAGCGGCACGGAAGCTGACCGACCTTGGTGACTACAATCGTTCTAGCACCATTCTGGGCGGTCTTCTAAGCCAGAGGCCCCTCGATGCCGGCTACGAATCTGCAATGGCGAACAACTATGCTCGCTCGGGCGACCAAGCCGGACTGACCGCCTTCTACCACTCCCAGCTGGATGTGGTACGGGGGTCAAGTCTTGCCCGCGACGAAAAACTGAAGCGCATCGGGGAACTGCGCCGCGGCATCGTTGCGGCATCAACCGTGCTCGGCAATGCCAATGAAGCCGTCGACCAGTACATCGAGCTGATCAATGCGTACCCCGAGGATGCCGCGCTCGATCAGGAAGCAGCTCTTTACGCCGTGGCTCATGGCAACCGTGACCGGCTCTTCGCCTTCTATCAGAAGGCCATCGCCGACTCTCCGCGAGACGCGCGCTGGAGCATCGTGCTGGGCCGCCTGGCCAACGCGGCGGAAGACATTTCGCTGGCCGTCGACTCGTACAGCAAAGCACTCCGCCTCCGGCCAGAACGGCAGGATCTCTACATCGCACAGGCTTCGCTCGACGAGCGGCTGCACCGGTTCGACGATGCCATTACCCTCTACCGCAAGCTTTATACGCTCAGTTATCGCGACCCGCAATGGATGGACAAAGTCGCCGAACTGTACGCACGCCAAGCGAAGGGTGCGGAAGCTGTCAAGGCGCTATCAGCCGGCCACATCGATGGCAAGCCGGCCAAGGCTGTGAACTCTTTCAGCGTAGCCGCCAAACTAGAAGGCTGGGGATTGCTGGACGAAGCGCAGAAATTTGCCGAACAGGGCGTTGAGCAGGCGGGGCCTGACCTGCTGGTCTCAGAGCAGAGCGGAGCCGTCACGTATGCGAGGATACTCACCCGGCAGCGACAGGCGCCCGCGGCCTACGCGCGCCTCGCGTCGACCCGGCAGCAGGCTCCGAACATCCCATTGACTGCCGTCGCCGCGCAAGTGGTCAAGCAGGGTCCGGCAGCCGTCACCAGCGACGAATGGCGTAAGCAGTTCGCGGAGCATCGACGCAAGCAGGCGACACTTGGATTTGCGCAGGCTGTCAAGGCCCTGGGCACCGCTGCCAGCGAATACGACACGCCGGAAGAAGAGGTCCAGCTTGCCGCGTTGTTCAAGCAAAACTCGGCGTCGGCCAGTGCCGAAGAGTTGAGTGCGGTTCTCCTTCCGGCGGTTAAGGCGGCGAAACTATCCGAACTCACTTCGCAGATCGAATGGAAGATTGCTGCCAGCGCAAGAAATCCTCAACTGGATAGTTGGCTGCAGTTCCAGAAGCATCGCGTGCAGGCCGATGCCGCAGCGGGTCAGCTAGAGAAATTTGCAAATGCTGTCTCCTCGAAGCAGCAGGCCGGCGTCTGGAAGCAGGCAATAGAGACCTACCGCGACGGGGGAGATACAGTGGGAGAGCTACGCGCCATGGAACGACTGGCTGCCCTGCAGAGCTTGCAGGGTGATGATCAGGTTCGCTATTACCGGCTAATGCTGGCGCAACATCCGCAGACACTGGTGAAGCTGGCCGCGAGCGAAGACACTGCCGCCCAGTACCTCGTCCGTCACGGCAGCGCCGATCAGGCTCTAAGCGGCATTGCAGCGCGCGCAACCGCCTATACACCGCTGTGGCAGAGCGCCTGCACCGGCCTCGCTGGACTGTATCTGCGCGAAAACCAAGCAGAGGTGCACACCGCTTTTGCTTCGGCTCTCAATGCCGATGCAACCATCGGCGACCGGGTAACTCATCCAGCAGATCGCAACCGTCAACTAGCCGGTTCTGTTTGGTTCTACTATGGTTCGCGCTATGCCGAATATCTCGACCTGGAACAAAATTCGCGAGCTGAAGACTTTGCAGACTCGGAGCTTGAGCTCACTCCCGCCGATGCCTCGGCCTATCTTCGGCTCGCCGACTACGCCAGCAGTCTGAAGCGCGATGAACCGGCATTGGCCGACTATCAGCATTCGCTCGACCTTCATCACGATCAACCCGCCGTGCTGGATAGCATCGCGGTGCTGCAATGGAATCGCGGCCGCAAAGACGAGGCGGTGACAGCGTGGAAAGAAGCGGTGCGCCTGCTCGCCGCGGAGATGGATGCGCGCCCTGTTCCGGAAAGCTTTTGGGGCGATTTTACGCGCGTGCTGGGGAGCATAAGCGCGCATGGGCAATATGACGTGGTGCGGCAGGCAGTCGACACCATGCTTCGTCTCTACATCGGCCGGAATGAGGATTACCGGGCCGATTCCTTGCTGGAGGCCGGCTATCGAGCCAATGGGGATTCGGTCGAATGGCTGCTGAGCGTGACCGCCATTTCCCACAACCAGGCATCCATGCTGGAGTCGACCCTTCCCAGCTACGACTCCGCGGAAGCAGGCTGGATCAAGAAGGATCAAGTCAGCCGCATCCTGGCTCGCGTCGTCGAGTTGAAGGAACGCGAACCGCACGAGTCCGGCTCGGAATACTCTGGATATTCGGTCGACTCCGCGCGTCAGCGCTATGTGCAGGCTTTGCTCGATGAGAAGAAGATTCCCGAGGCCGCTGCTGAACTCGACAACATTTCCGAGGCGCGACGCAACTCCGTGGAATGGCTGCCTCTGGTACTGAAAGTGGCTGAGGCTGAGGGCAGGATTGACCAGCTGCTCGCCGCTTGGAAGAAGGAGCCCACGAAGGCTCCCGCGGATCGCAACCTGCGGACTGCAATTGCGCAGCTTGGCGACAAGGCGAGCCGCACGGTGCGCCGCTTCATCTACGAGCAGGCGCTGGACCGGCGCGAACTGACCGGTCCCAACTTCCTGGGCCTTGCCGCGATTGATCTTGATGACAGAGACACGCCAGACGCCGTAGCGCTGCTCAAGCGTCTCACGCTGGTTACCGAAAACCTGTATGCCGATACCAGCGCCGCGGCCTACCTGCTCGAGTCTCACGGCAAAGCTGCCGAAGCGATTGCGTTCCTTCGACCTTTAGCCGAAGCGTCTCCTTGGGACAGCGAATACAAGGTGCGCCTGGCCAAAGCCATGATCGCCCTTAATTCCCAGGACACAAACGCCGTGACCATGCTCGATGCAGTGGCCGGCGATTCGCATGCAAAATATGTCGATCGCGTCGCGGCGGCACTCGCGTTGAAGGGCCATTCGGCACCAGTCACGGGCAGCGAGGAATTGAAGTTGCTTTCACAGCCGGGATGTCCCGTGGTCGAGAGCGTGTCCAAGCCGTTCTTCGTTGCTGCGCGCCTCGCGGCCGCGCAATGCAGCACCCAGGATCCGGCAAAGGAGAAACTGCTCCGTGACGCATTGGCCATCGATCCGGACAACGCAAAGGTTCGCATGGCCTATATCTGGTCCGCCTTTGCCTCGCACTTTGATTCGCGAGCCCTGTTGGCCGCCGAGCCTTACCTGGAATACAGCTATTCCGTTAGGGGGGCCTACTGGACTCGTTCAGGC
>CAILBQ010000822.1 GCA_903832475.1 uncultured Acidobacteriota bacterium
ACATGGAGTGGTACGGCGCCTTCGGCATCATGGTCACGCTGGTCTGGCTCTACATGGAAATCCTGCGTCTGCTCTCCAAGCTGAACCGGCGCAACTAAGCATACTCAGGACAGAAAACAGGGCGGATGAGCGGGGCTCGTCCGCCTTGCTGTTTGTGGGTACAAGCCCGATTCTTATAATGGGGACAGGAGTGTGTGGTGAGCGACGGTCGGGAAGAGCGCGAGGAGCGGGAGAAGCGGCGGGAACTGGAAGAGTGGCAGAGCCGCCAGGACCGGCTGGAGCGGGAAGCGGAAGACGCCTGGGAGCCGGAGCGGCAGGAGTCGTAACCGCCTGACGGGCTCAAAATCCGAGAGGAATTGGCCTCCGGCGGGGAGTTCCATTTTGGGAGGACGGGTCTTCCACAGGTTCGGCGAACTTTCGCCTTTTCTTCTAGCCTTTGCATGTCCTATCCTGCTACAATCCCATCGATACGCGAATCTCATTTTCGCCTTTGAAAGCCTGCTTTGCGGGGCTTTTCGGCGTCAGAGCGCGACAGGAGACAAACCCCATGGCCTATGCCGAAGACCGCGCCCGCGCCGTTGAATCCGCCCTTTCCCAAATTGAAAAACAATTCGGCAAAGGCTCCATCATGCGCCTCGGCGCCAAGGACGCGATCGTTCCCATTTCGGTCATCTCGACCGGGTCCATCAGCTTCGACGCAGCGCTCGGCGTAGGCGGCGTGCCCCGCGGTCGCGTGATCGAGATTTTCGGGCCGGAATCGTCGGGCAAAACCACCATCACCCTGCAGATCATTGCCGAGGCGCAGAAGGCCGGCGGTCTGGCAGCGTTTGTCGACGCCGAGCATGCCCTCGACCCCGTCTATGCCCGCAAACTGGGCGTGGATACCGACAACCTGCTGATTTCGCAGCCCGATTACGGCGAGCAGGCGCTCGAAATCACCGAAGCCCTGGTCCGTTCCGGCGCGATTGACGTTCTGGTGGTCGACTCCGTCGCCGCCCTTGTCCCCAAGGCCGAACTCGACGGCGAAATGGGCGATTCCCACGTCGGCCTGCAGGCGCGCCTGATGTCGCAGGCCCTGCGCAAGCTGACCGGCACGGTCTCCAAATCGCGCACGTCACTCATCTTCATCAATCAGATCCGCGAAAAGATCGGCGTCATGTTCGGCAATCCGGAAACCACCACAGGCGGGCGCGCGCTGAAGTTCTACTCATCGGTGCGGATCGACATTCGCCGCATTGCCGCGGTCAAGGAAGGCGACGTTGTCACCGGTTCGCGCACCAAGGTCAAGATCGTCAAGAACAAGGTCGCCGCGCCCTTCCGCGAGGCCGAGTTCGACATTCTGTATGGCGAGGGCATCTCGCGCGAAGGCGACGTGCTGGATATCGCCGTGCTGCACAATATCGTCGAGAAATCCGGCGCGTGGTACAGCTACGATGGCGAGCGCATCGGCCAGGGCCGCGAAAATGTCCGCAACTTCCTCAAGGAGCACAAGGACATCTACACCAAGCTCGATGCGCAGGTGCGAGCCAAGCTGGGCATCGGCGCCGCCTCGAAGACCGCTGCGGAAGTCGCGGAAATGCCTTCGGTCCCGCCGGTCCCCATCGATGGGCCGATCGTGGCACAGCAGGCCATTCGCGGGCGCAAATAGCTTCCTCCCTCGAGAGGCGAAGAGCGGCGGCTTCGGCGGCCGCTTTTTCGTGTCCAAAACGCTGCTGCTAGAATCCAGAAGGCGTTTGCCTGCAGTGCATTCGCGCGCGGTTGAGGGTCATTCATGGGCGTCAGAGCGATTTATCCCGGCACCTTCGATCCGCCCACCAACGGGCATCTGGATCTGATTGCGCGCGGGGCCAAGCTGTTCGATCACCTCACCGTCGCCATCCTGAACAACCCGGTCAAGAATCCCCTGTTCCAGGTGGAAGAGCGGGTAGAGATGCTGAAGGAGTCGACGCGCCAGTTGGAGAACGTTTCGGTGGCGACATTTGAAGGGTTGATGGTCGATTTTGCCCGCCAGAATGGGGCGACCGCGGTGCTGCGCGGCATCCGCGCCATTACCGATTATGAATACGAATTTCAGATGGCGCTGATGAACCGGCGTCTGGCTCCGGAGATTGAAACGGTCTTCCTGCAGCCGGCGGGACGGTACTCCTTTGTCAGTTCGCGTCTGGTCAAGGAAGTGGTCAGCTTTGGTGGCAAGGTGGATGGCCTGGTGCCGGCCAATGTCGGAAAGCGGCTGGTCGGGCGCATGCGAAAGTCGTAGCCGGGGATCTTTTGAGAATGGAAGCGTTGAAGACGACGACCACCCGGTTCCTGATCCCCGCTCTTCTCGTCGTCGCCTTCCTGGTCGTCGCGTTCAATGCGTGGCTGGCGTTCGACGCGGTGCACTCCCTGCTGGAAAGCGAAAGCCTGGTGGAGCATACCTGGCAGGTCATCGTTCAGGCTGAGCGCATCATGAGTTCGGCGAAGGATGCGGAGACGGGAAACCGTGGCTACCTGATCACCGGCGATGATTCCTATCTGCTGCCCTACCGCGTGGCGAGCCGCGAATTGCCGATTGAACTGGATCGATTCCAGGCCATGACATCCGACAACCCCAGTCAGCAGGCCAGGATCGTCGAATTGCGAGAGCGGGTGCGGGCGCGGCTGGCTCTGCTCCAGCAGGGCATCGATCTGCGACGTTCCAGTGGCAGCGATACGGTCCGTCTGATGGTCTTGAGCGGCACCGGGAAAGAGGAGATGGACCGCATGCGGGCCATTGCCGACGCCATGCAATCGGAGGAGCGCGGCCTGCTTTCGGTGCGCACTTCGGCGGCGGCCTCGGCTGGGGTGCGGGCGCGGAGCACGCTGGCCTTTGCGACGGTACTCGATCTGCTGCTGATCGTGACCGTGGGACGCTTCCTGGCCAAGGAACGTTCCCTGCGTCTGGCGGCGGAGGTGGCACGGGAACGCATGGAGATTGCCCACGCCGAGGCTGCCGCGCGCGCCGAAGAGGTGAACCAGTTGAACGCCACGCTGGAGCAGCGGGTGGCGCTGCGAACTGCGGAACTGGAAACGACCAATCGCGAGCTGGAGGCCTTCAGCTATTCGGTGTCGCACGACCTGCGCGCGCCGCTCAGAACCATTGACGGCTTCAGCCTGGCGCTGGAAGAAGACTATTCCGCGGCCGTCGACGAAGCCGGCAGGGATTATATCCGCCGTGTGCGCGCAGGCGTGCAGCGCATGGGTGCGTTGATCGACGCTCTGTTGCAGCTTTCGCGCATTACGCGGGGCGAAATGAACCGAGAGCCAGTCGACTTTTCCGAGTTGGCGGCAAGCGTGGCGGCATCCTTGCAGGAAGAGCACCCGGCCACGCCGATCGACTTCCGTATCGAGCCCGGGCTGAGCGTCAACGGAGATCTCAAGCTGCTGCGGGTGGCGCTCGAAAACCTGATGGGCAACGCCGTCAAGTTCAGTTCGAGGTCCGCGCAAACGGTGGTGGAATTCGGCTGGGATCCAGGACGCGAAGCCTGGTTTGTCCGCGACCGTGGAGCTGGTTTCGACATGCAGTACGCCGACAAACTCTTCAACGCATTCAACCGTCTCCATGGAGATAAGGATTTCAAGGGCTCCGGCATTGGATTGGCAACGGTCGCGCGCGTGGTACGCCGCCATCACGGCCGCATCTGGGCGGAGAGCGTGCTGGCTCATGGCGCGACATTTTGGTTTACGTTAGGATGACTGTGATGAATTCTCGTGGGAAGCAAATCCTTCTCGTGGAAGACGATCCAGACCACGAGCTTTTGACGATTCGCGCACTGAAGAAGTCCAATGTCGCCAACGTAATTCGCGTGGCGCATGACGGCGAAGAGGCCCTCAGCATGCTACTGGCCGACGGCGCCGAGCTGCCGCAAGTGATCCTGCTCGATCTCAAGCTGCCCAAGGTGGATGGTCTGGAAGTTTTGCGCAAGATCCGCGAGACGGAAAAGACCAAGCTGGTTCCGGTTGTTGTCCTGACGTCGTCCGATGAAGAGCGGGACGTGGTTCACAGCTACGAATTGGGAGTGAATAGCTATATCCGCAAGCCAGTAAACTTTACGGAGTTCGCAGAAGCCACGCGACAACTTGGCATGTATTGGCTGGTGCTCAACGAATGTCCGCCCCTGAGCTAATCCCGCAGCGCGTCAGGATTTTGCTGGTGGAAGACAACGCGGATGACGCCGCGCTGCTGGAACGACATCTGCGCCGCCAGGGGTTCCTGGCGGACATCACGCGCGTCGAGCAGGCCCATGAGATGCAGCATGTGCTCGACGGGGCAGTGCTGCCCGACCTGGTTCTCGCCGACTATAATCTGCCCACGTTCAGCGGCCCGGCTGCGCTGCAGCTAATGAAAAATGCGGCCATCGATCTGCCGTTCATCATGCTCTCCGGCGAAGTGTCGGAAGAGACGGCCGTCTCGTCCATGCGTGCCGGCGCTCATGACTATGTCTCCAAGCAGAACCTGAGCCGGCTGGTTCCGGCCATTCATCGTGAATTAAAAGAAGCCGAGACGCGACGCAACAGCCGAGCTGCGGAAAGGGCTCTGAAGGCCAGCGAAGCGCGCTTTCATTCGCTGGTGGAGGCCATGCCGGTGGGTCTGCTGCTGTGCGATGCCGCGGGTCACATCGTCTACGGCAATCGCGCAGCGGAGCGCATGCTGCAGTACACCGGCCAGGAACTCGCCGCCGGAGTTATCGATTCTGTGCTAGTTTGCTCTTCGCTGGGCGCGATCCTGACCGCGGCGGCGAGCGATGGCGCAACCATCGAACCATTTGAAGCGATCTGCAAGACGCGCGGTGGAACTGACGTCGACGTGCTTATCGGAATCGCCATGCTCAATCCCGAGGCTCCCGCAGACGATCGGCAGGTGGCGTACTTCATCGCTGATCTGACCCTGCAGAAGAAGAGTGAAGAAGTGCTGCGCCGCAGCGAGAAACTGGCCATCGCGGGGCGCCTGGCGGCGTCAATCGCGCATGAGATCAACAACCCTCTCGAAGCGACCATCAACTGCCTCTATCTCGTGTCGAAAACGAACTTATCCGAAGAAGCGCGAAACTATCTCGAACTCGCGCAGAAAGAGTTAGATCGAGTTACACAGATTACTGTCCAGACGCTGCGCTTCTATCGATCCTCGACGCGTCCGGCGGATACTGACGTGCATGAGTTGATCGAAACGGTGCTGGCGCTGATGGATTCGCGACTGCGGCAGATGCGGGTGACCGTGGTGCGCGATTTTCGCGCCAATCCTCGCATCTTTGCCCACGAAGGAGAGATCCGCCAGGTGCTCGCCAATCTGGTCTCGAATGCACTGGACGCAGTCGGTGAAGATGGGTCTATCGTGGTGCGTACGTCGTCAGCGCGCGACTGGAAACGCGATCGACTGGGTATGGCCATCACAGTTGCCGACGACGGCATCGGCATGGATGAAGCCACGCGCAAGCGCATCTTTGAACCTTTCTTTTCGACCAAAGGCGCGACCGGAACAGGGCTCGGACTGTGGGTGTCGCATGAAATTGCCGGAAAGCACCAGGGCAGGATTCGACTTCGTTCACGAGAGAAAATGCAAGGCCAGCGCGGTGGTACTGTTTTCCGATTCTTCCTGCCGGCGCTGGACGACGGCGCTATTGCTTCTCCAGACGAATCTGTTTGAGACGGGCCTGCACCAGCTTCCTGATCAGAGCGGCGGGTAGAGGTGTATTCAGCGGAAAGTGAATCGAACCGGACGTGGTTTCATAGCCTTTCAGGTCCTCCTTTGCATCATGGATGACCCGGCCGCTCATAGGGTAGTAGCTGCAGAATTTCTTGCCCGCGGCATACCCCGCCAGCAAGGCGCCGCAGCGAAAAGCGGGGACACCGTAGCCAAACTCCTCCGTACTTTCAGGCGGAGCGCAGGCCCGGATGCGTTCCCGCACCGCGATCAGCGTGGATCGAACAGGCTCGGCAAGATTCGCAAGGTACCGGTCTACCGCGACAAGGCCCTGAGCGTCTGACCGTGCGGAAACTTGCTCGACTTTGGATTTCTTTCGGGTGGCCATCACTGCTTGGTCAGGAGTGTACTTCGCGATCAGTGCAGTTGCACAGAAGAATCA